>NZ_JBNKSF010000044.1:0-1694 GCF_050297175.1 Gynuella sp.
TTGCTTCCTGGTGCATCAATAGTTTTCGTAACAGCTTTTGAGAATCTTGCTGGCGCTGCTCGGTCTCCACCAGCTCGGTAATGTCCCGCCCGATTGCCAACACAGACATGATGCAGCCCTGTGCATCGCGCTCGGGAATGATGCGGATCTGCGACCATATAATTCTATCGCCTGATGCTTGCCAGCGCAGGGTGTACTCTACCTCCCTGCCAGTTTCCATTGCCTCCTCAAGTGCCTTCAGATAACCCACCGAAGAGTCGGAGAGTGAATTCGTCTCAACAGGTGTTTTTCCGGATAACCAGGCACCCTCAATCAAGTTCTCCAAAGAAGGGTTGGAGTAAATCCGACGGCATTCAAGATCATAGCGCGCAATTGTATCGGGGGTATTTTCAGCCATGGCACGGAACGCCTCCTCGCGCTGATGCAATTCCATCTCCATTTTTTTGCGCTCGGTAATGTCCTTGCCGATAGAAACCACCCGAACCGGATCGCTCTGCGGAATTTTTGCTAAGGATATCTCGTATTCGCGCCTGCCATGACCGGGCATGGTCAGAGCCGCTTCATAACTGGATGGGACAGGCTCTCCTGACAGGTGCCGACGATAATAAGCAAGCACTCGTTCACGATCATCAGGGTGTATAAAGTCGGCCAGGGGGGGATGTTCTTTGAGCGTTTTTTCGGTACAGCCGCATGCGTTTGCAGTTTTATGGTTGCCAACGTAGACAACACGTCCACCCTCAATGACCCATATCTGGAGACCCATATCGTTAATGGCGTTTAGAAGACTTTGCTGAAATTCCGATTGTTCAAGCAAGGTCTGCTCCAGACGCTCACGTTTGTCGATCTCCTCCATCAGACTAGAGTTATTCGCCTCCTTTTGCCGCTGCTGTTTAAGCACTCTCAGGTGAGTCGCCAGTCGCGTTTTGAATTCCTCTGACTGCAGTGGTGTGGTGATGTAATCCACTCCGCCAACCTCAAAACCACGAACCTTATCGGCAATGTCAGTCTGCGAGGTTATAAATATTACCGGAATATCGTGAGTAGCAGCGTTCGCCTTAAGCCAGCGACAAACCTCGAAACCATCAATATCTGGCATAATCACATCGAGTAGAATCAGGTCAGGCTGGATGGTCTCAGACAGCTTCAGCCCTTCTTCAGCATTTACTGCAACGTGTAACAGGGCACCGGATTTCTCCAGGCTATTTACAACTATCATCTGGTTAACTGTCGAACCACCAATGAATAACAGTGTGCTTCCGCTTAGATAGTTGTCAGCGGATTCAATCATTTTCATTCACTTTACAGATATGGGATTGGTCAGCAATCCGCATACACAGTTCGTCAGTTTTATCTACAGCATGACGTAATTGCCTGCACAGAGTTAGATTTTCACGCCTATATTGCAGCACTAGCCCGTAAATTATTGCGAGCATCATGCAGAAAAAAAGGGTTATATAGATCAATGCTCAACCCCAGGTGTATTTTAAACATAGCAAAGCATAGGGGTATCCATCGTATTGAAAGTGATGAGGCTCCGGACAAAGATTCACAGCTAGTTCCAGTTCGGTTAATGACTATACTAAAGATAGCTTCAAGACCGCCCTGCAGGCTATTGGACAATTCTGAAAATGAGGTAGGATTTTGAGGAAGTTGGGTAGACTGGAGTAAGGATATTCCTACCCAAGCCCGTGCTT
>NZ_JBNKSF010000045.1:0-121876 GCF_050297175.1 Gynuella sp.
CATCCAGTAAGTTTAAGCCTCCCTCTAAGGTAGAAGCGACCAGTTGTCCCGGCTCATCCTTTATGGCCGTCATCAACGCATGAAAGTTGTTAGCACCCCAGAATCCGCCACTTTGCACGGCTTTCCACACTGGATTATCAGTGCTCTGGTCAATCTGGCGTGCCATTTCAAGACCATAAGCATCTGCCTCACGGAATATTCGGTTGAGTTCCTTATAAGGGTCTACAGGTGTATTTGCCCGTATAAAATCGTTCTGCAGGCTTTGATAATCAACCGCCGACATGTTCAAGTTCAAGCCTTCAGCTTGCTCTTTGAAGTTCGCAAACTCATTGGCAACAAATCTTTGCCGCATTTCATCCTTAGATAGATTTAATCCTTTCATATCCAGATAGTTATTGTCTACATTCTGCAAGAAGTCTTGAGTCGCATTAGTGAGCAACATCTGATACATCTCAGCATACTGATCATCCGTTACTGCCTCCTGTGAGCGGAGATAATTCAGATGCGTCTCGACCTCTTTGAGACTCAGGTGTGATAGCTCGGTATAAGTATCGTAATTTTCACCGTCCAATGTCGGAATCATGGCATCACCGCGACGGAGGGTAATGTCATATTGATCCCGTAATTGAGACAGGTATTTCTGTGCTTCCTCCGCATGCTGATCGATATCACTGCTAATACTGGCATCAGCCGCCGCCTCATCACCCACCGTCAATCCGGTCATCTCGCCGTCTGCCGCTAACTGTACCCCGGCAAAGCGATACCATGAATCTTGTGTCTGCAACGGTTGATCAGCCGAAGTCGCGTTGTTCTTTGGTTGAAACTCTAGCAACGAGCTGTCATTAACGTCCATTTTACCGGAGACCGCTGGGCGCTCACCCGGCAATGGCTGCTCCAATAAGGAAGACTCAGGAATGGGAGCAGTATTTGAAGGCTGGGGAACGGTGGCATTGGCCTTACGCTCAGCCCGCAGACGCTTCGCCCGCTCCATCGCATCCTGCCCCCAGGTGTCTGTTTTCAGCACCTGCTTAATTTTTCCACCTGCGTATTCCCCGATCTCTGTCGCAACGCTGTTCTCGAAGTAACTGTAGGCGGCTTCTTTATCGATGCTCGATAACGCCACCGCCCCGGCGGTTTCCAGTGCCGATCGTTTGATCACATCGGTGTAGCGGGTACCCTGGACGTTATCCCCTACCACGGCATTAAAGGTCTGACCAATGGCATTCACCCAGTCTGCGCCTGTCAACTGACCATCATGACTGATCGCTGTTTCTGCCAGGCTTAACCAGGGACTGATGTAGTTCGCATGACTATTAATCCAGTTAGTCGCCTCGCTGACCTGTTTGAGTGTGTTATTGGCCTGACTGGCACTGTCTCCAAGAGCAGTACCTGTCAGGGAAGCCATTTGCAGGGCCAGACCACTCCAGTTGTTTATATGGCCGTTTTTGTCCGTATAAGCCGAACGGTTGACGTAGATTTTTGTCGCCTGGATAGCCACTTTGGCAAAGGTCTGCGCTGCGCCACTCAGAAAGCCGGCACCGGCTGTAGCGGCCGCGAATGCGCCGCTTTGGGCACCGTTGACTGCCTGTTCTCCAACTTGAGACCAGTCAAATCCATCCTGAATGTCAGCGGCAATAAGGATGCCCTGCTGGACGATGTTCATTCCAGCATAGATCGCTGCACCAACCGCCGCCGAAGCGATCACGGCAGCCGCAACGGCAACCGTTGTCATAACCACGCCACTGGTGGCAGCCAGTGCGGCTCCCATGATGATCATAGATGCACCGGCCGTCATGGCGGCGGCCACAACGGCCACCACGACCATGACGACAATCGCGAAGAAATTTTTACACCGTCTGCTCTTCGCTTTCTGCCGCACATTTGGCATGGTCGAACCGATGATCTCACTTTCGTTGTAGATCTTGTGCGTGTCAGCATCAAGCTTGCCACTTTCAACACTGTTCGGCACCGTGATGGTCTGACCGGCTTTGAGGGTATCGGTACCACTCAAACCGTTCGCCTCTGCCAGAATAAACCACAAATTGGCATTCCCCAGCAGATTGGCTGCCACCTGACGCAGGGTTTCGCCGCCTGTGGCGGTAAAGCTGCTCAGGGCACTGGTTGGAAAGTCTTCACTGATATTTACGACAGAGCGGTAATCACCCGTTCCGAGATTGGTAACCTGGTTGCCTTTGTCATCCGTACCTTTATCACCAACGGCATCGCCATTGGCATAAAAGTAAGTGCGATTGTGGGTCTTCAGGTTTTTATCCGCCGGATCAATGTTTCGGTGCACGATCTGGCCATCGTTGTTGTAGCGGAAATCGCCGATTTCAGTATTGCCGTTGGTGTCTTTAGACTTGCTAAACCGAGTCATATGAGCATTGCTGTCGTACTCGAAACTCGTGGTCGTGGTTTTGGTTCTGGCTTTCTTGGTATTGTCGCCATCCAGTGTTTCTTTGAGCTTCAAACCACTGGCACTGAAAGTGGTATCGTCCCAGATATGACTGACACGTTTGCTCTCTGTGCGGGAATACCGGGGATCCTCGGCAGTAAATACCTTGGTCTCATAGTTCTGCATATCAACGTGCGTGATTTGCCCAGCCAGATCATACTCATTGGTAGTGACACTCCTGGTATCTGTATGGCGAGTACCCTTCATCAGCATGAAATGGTGCTTGCCATCGCTTGATTCATCCTTAGACCATACCAATTCGGTATACTCTTCCTGCGTGGCATTATTTTCTATCTCCTCGGTTCTGACAACACGAGTACCTTCACTGTTAAAAACTGTGTTCTGCCGTTGTTTTTCCTCATCACCCGCAAACACCTGATAACTGACATTATTACCCTGGGCATCGTAACCCCAGGTAGCATGCCAGGTCTGGCCATCTTTCTGCCATTCAGAACGAATGACCTGACCGTTAGCGTTGTAACTATAACGATATATGTTAGAGCCATCGTCATAGCTTTTGCGCAGGCCATTACTGTAGTAGGTGTAGTACTGGTGCTTGCCACTGAGGTGGTCGTAAACCTGACTCAGGCGACCGTTGCTCCAGCCGTATTCGAGATAGGTGCTCTGCGTGCCTTTTTCACTTTCCGAGACGTAGTCTTTCCAACCCTGCACGCTATGCAACTGACCATCAGCGGTAAAGCCGTAGCGCATGGCAACATTCGCATAATCGTCATGCCAGAAAACCAGCTCACCCATAGCGTTATATTCAAAACGTATATCCGCTTCGTTGGTGCTGTAGTTACCATTGCGAGTACGGATTTCGCGGATACGACGGTCCATATCATCATACTGATATTGGGTTTTGACACCGGTGCCAATATCATCGATTTCAGTCAAACGGCCTCGGCTATCATAACTGCGACGAATGTCTTTGGTACCCATGGTACCAATGTGTTCCAGGCTGATCGCCGGAGCCCACTCGCGAATCAGACGACCAAAGTCATCATAACTGTAATGAGTGGTACGACCATCAGCATCAGTCTCCTGCATCAGCCGCCCAAAGGCTCCATAGACTTTACTCGTTACATGATCGTTAGCATCACGAGTGCTGATCAGGTTGCCAAATGCATCGTAGTGCATGTTATCCACCACAGCCCGACCATTGTGATGATCAATACGCGTAACCACCCGGGACAGGCTGTCATAGAACTCAATGACGTCATGATTGGCAAAGCGACTGCGGATACGGTTACCGCGACTATCCAGCAGGTATTCAGTGGCTATGTCGCCAGTGCTTTGCTTGATCAACCGGCCAGCATTGTCGTACCAGCTACGAATAACCTGAGTTGTATTACTGGTCTCGATTTGTTGTGTACGCTGACCAAAAACGTCATAGCCGAAGCTAAAATGATCGTCAGTGCCAGCAACATATTGAGCACTTAAGTGACCATAAGAGTTATAGACATTTTCGACACCATTACCAAGGGCATCGAGCTTGGCCGTTTCACGGCCCAGTTGGTCGAAGCGACTGATCTCTTCACGCAATACACCACCACTGGCAGCACGATGACGGGTAGCGAGTAGTTGCCCGACGGCATTGTAATCAAAGCTCACATAACTACCGTCGGCATTGGTTTCGCGGATAACGTGGCCGTTATAATCATAAGTCTTGGTATTGACCGAACGCTCTCCATCTGCGGATGTTATACCCCAATGGCTGATTTCACGGTTCAATGCATCATATTGACTGTACTGCGTATGTGATTCGCCTTTACCACTGAGCTGGCTCTCTTCTGTGCCCCATTCGGTGGTTTCCAGGCGGTTGCCCATGGCATCGAGTTTGTAGGTCGTCCAGATACCACTGTCATTGTAAGTGGCCACCACATTACCTAATGCGTCATAAGCGCTCTTACGGAAGTAGCCGGTATCTTTGCCGGAGACTTGTGACTGTCCAGAATAACTGGTGTCATCAAGCACCAGATTAACATTCAGCGTCTGAGCCGCCAGTTTGACCTGACCGGTATAGAGTCCGACGGCTATCTGCAGGTTATTACCATTGGGATAGATGCGACCATTGATTTCATGGTTGTCCAGACTCAGGGAGTAGCGATCAAGCCAGCTGGTGGTTTCATCGGCACTGTTGAAACGTACCCAGTCAACCAGAACTTCTGTCCCGTTCTGAGTGTGATAGCTAAGTTTGAGATCATAGGCGCCATCAAGGGTCAGATCCGCGAGATCGACACTATAATGGCCATCTGCGTCCGGCGTCAGTGTCTGGTTATTGTCAAAATTCAGGCTGGTACTCGCAGATTTCCACGACAGAGTCAGACCATTGCTGTCCATTGCAGCAATTTGATCGGCATCCAGGGTTAATTCAACCTGAGCGGTACGGTGATCGGCCAACATCACAGGATCACCATTGGTATCTGTTACAGGATTACCGTCAGCATCCTTCTGCGGTATTTCCACCAAAGTAGTGGTTACATCCAGAGAGTGAGTACTGCCAACCTGTTCACCACTATAGAGCTGATAATACTGGTTCTGATTCGCCAGCTCACTTAGAGTCAGATAGTTTCCTTGCTGAACATTGTCAATACGCTTCCCATCAAGGATCAGCGCATAACCCGGATTGCTTATGGAACCAGTACCTGCGAGCGCTAAAGCAATACTGTTATTATGATAATCCTGACTGGCAATACCGTCGAAATCATTGCTCGTCAGGGTATGGTTAAAGCTGGCTAGCACAGCCTCGTCGCCATCGATATTGGCACGAACGCTAACCTGATAATCGCCGGCCACCAACCCCTCTACGGTGACCGGGAACGCAGTACCCGCAGCAATTTCGCCAGCCGACAACACTTGGGCCATGACCACCGGGGTTTCAGTACTATCCGACGGCAGCTGTTGCTCCCATACGACCGCGATACTGTCAAAATTAATCAGGGTATTGGGCAGTACCGGAGCCATACTGACATTGAAAGTACCGCTGCTGGTATCAGATGCATAACTGACACTGTAATCAGTTGCGGTGCTGTAGTGTGCTTCGCTGGCCCCCATCGTCAGTGTTTCGCCAGTATAATTCTTACCGGCTGAAGTCCACTGCACCTGGTATTTGGCACTGGCACTCAATCCCCTTGGCAGCTCAGCGCGATAACGGCCATTACTCTGCTGTACCAGACGGTACTTATTCCCACCGAGTTGAATCAGCGGATTGCTGACCGGACCATTGAAACTGACCTCGGCAGCATAATGATCACCAGAAGTAACCATCTCAACCTGCTGATAAGTAGCAGGTACTGAAACGTGGTACTCCTGGCTGACGGTCTTATTACCGCTTCGACCCAATGTAATAATACGGAAATATACATCCTCTCCAGGTGCTGCACTCAGTGTTGTCTCACCTGCACTGGTAATACCGCTTTGGCTGGCATTTTCCGTCAGTACCGGCCAATTAATTTCCCCGGTACTACTAACCGCATCCAAACGTGAATCAGAATAACTCATTACATATGCCCTGGACTCTCCAGACCAATGCACCGTGAGCTGATCTCCCATCACCACGGACACACCTGTCGCAACATCCGGATAGTCTGATACTGCACCAGTGTAAATCAATGTCTGATTGCCGAGGGCATCATATTGGAATACCGAACCGGTACCATCCGGTGATACGGTACGAATCAGATCACCGGTTGCGTTATAGGCACTCCAGGAAATAAGATTCCGGTTGACTCTGGTCTGACGATTTCCGTTAAGGTCACTATTCTGACTCTCCGTCAGGCTGATAACTGCTGCAACTTCATGTTCAATTTTAGCGGTTTGTTTATTACGACCATCGTACCGATATTCAGTCACCAGGTCGTTATCATCATAAACAACACCACCAAGCACGTCACCACCGTCAATTTTTTCTACTTCAAGGATCTTCTGGTCAAGCGCATCATAGACAATTTTACTGAGCTGATGCCCGCTGGTAGCACTGATCTGGGCACGCAGGTCAGAGACAGCTTCGGTACGGAAATTATTCGAACTAACACGACCATTGTAACGTTCACGAGCCACCACATTACCATTACCATCATAACTGAATTCACTCAAGGTACGCTGTTCATCCACCGCAGCAAACATACGATTGGCAGCATCGAAGTAGAAGTACTCCGTGACGGCCTGATTGCTGCCCGCAGCCCGGGTTTTAGCAATCTGATTACCATTGGCATCGTATTCATATGTGGTGGTAATCCGTGTGGTTATAGCACCATTGGCACGAGTCCAGGTCTCGACTTCAGGGGTTGTCTCCTTGAGCATCCGGCTGGCCATATCATATTCACGTGAAATGACATAAGTAACTACACTCTCATCAACAAAAGTGAAACCTTTATCCGGAATAGTTCCGCCTTCCAGCCCTGTTACCGCTACGGGAGTGTCATACTGTCGTTGTTCGATAACATTACTCTGGTCATCGTAGACGGTCTCAGTCAAATAACCTAAGGCATCAACCATGGCAATCTGGCGCTGTTTTACATCATAGTAAAACAGGGTCAGGTTACCGTTTTTATCCCGGTGACTGGCGGCATTGCCCCAAGCGTCATAGCTGTATGCTTCGTAGATTTCTGCCAGTGACTCAGTCACACTAACATTTGCTGAGATATCGAGATCGTAATGCTCTATTTGTGGATAATCGATGCGAGACAGACGACCAGCCTTGTCATAACTCATAAGCACGGCAATACGGTGATCATTGGTTACAACGGGCTGTTTGGTCACATCATGAGCATCATCACTAAGGAACTCGTTGTAGTGATACTCGGCTACCTTGTCACCAAACAGGTCATACTCCCATGCAGTTAATGCATTACGGCCATTCAGTTCGGCGATCTGCTGGCCATTACTGTTGAACCAGCGAGTGGTCTTGAATCCATCTGCATCAATAGTTTGAGTTTCATTACCCAAAGCATCATACACATGTTGAACCACCAGGTTTTGCTGTGTACTTACCCAGCTCTCTCCGTCGAAACGAGTGACCTGAACGGAAGGTTTGATCTCGCGGACAATGCGATTGGCCTGATCAAAAACAAAGTGATAGACATTTCCATTGCCGTCGGTCACTGCAACACGGTTACCGACCGAATCGTAGTTGTATTGTTTACTCTCACCCAGGCTGTTGAGTTCGCCAGTAACGCGATTGTTTTGATCGTAACTATATGTTGTTTTATTGCCATTTCCATCAATATAGGCAATTTTGTTACCAGCCAGGTCGTATTCAAAACCTTCAACAATATTAAGTCCATCTGGATCAAAGGTACGGGAAACTTCCCGGTTATTGAGGTCATACTGGTATTCGGTTACTCGCATAACTTCTGTATAGCCACTGCCAGCTGGGGCCTTAATACTTTCTCTGACTTTGTTACCAGCAGCATCATAACGGTATTCTGTGATCACGCCATCGACATCGGTAAACTTGATCAGACGACCACTGGCATCGTATTCGTAGTAAGTCGCACGTTCCTGTAAATTGGTAATATCACGTTGAACTTCACTGAGCTGGTAACCCTGTGAACTATAGCTCCAGGTAGTCACCCGGCCTTCTGCATCCATGGCAGACTGTTTATTGCCATTGGCATCGTAGGTAATTGCAATAACACGGTCCTGGTTGCTTTCCACCAGCAGTGCACTGATAACATCGAAGTCATATCGATCCTGTACCGCTATCGTTGAAATATCGATACTTTGTGCAAATTGCCGGGTACCAATGGCATTACCAAATATATCATTATCAAAACGGGTAACACCGCCTTCGGCATCCAGCACGGCGACCAACTGACCGCCGTCATTATAATAGTAGCGAGCCTGATGGCCTTCTGCATCGATCACGGCAATACGATTACCACTGGCGTCATAGCGATACTCGGTACGGTTACCAAGTGCATCGATATCCGCGACCTTCTGGTTAAGCAAATCATATTCGCTACGGGTTGTACGCTCTTCGGATGTGCCGTACGCCATGGATTTGCTGATGACATTACCGCGACTGTCATAGCCATAACGGGTAACTGCGCCATAATCGTCAGTTTCTGTTACAACCCGACCTTCACTGTCATAACTGTAAGCGATGGTTGACCAGACCTCAGGTTCCTGACTCTGTAACTGGCGCTGATAGGCAACATTGCCATATTGATCGTATTCGTAACGGATAATACCGCCTGCTGGCTGCCTGGTTTCAATATGCTGACCGGCGGAGTTATAGACGTCTATCGTAATACGCGCGGCAGTGCCGTTCAGTTTATTCGCGGCACTGGTTTCCCGCGTGCGGTTACCTATAGCATCGTAGCCATAGGTCGTAGTGGATCCATGCACATCGGTCATTTTAACCAGCTGTGACTTGGCGTCGTAATCAAATGTCAGGGTCTCAATACTGACCGCTGAGGCTTTTTCGCCACTATAATCCGGGTCGGTATCGGCTAACAAATACTGGCCACTACGGATACGAATCTGATTACCAAAAGCATCGTACTCCATTGTAGTTGTAAAGCCTTCTGCGTCGGTCATCGCAACCTGACGCCCCAACTCATCATATGTGTAGTGGCGAGTTTGTACGTCACCTTTGAATAGTTTACCAGCCGTCAGCGAGCCATCATCAGCCCCTTGGGAAACAACTGTTAAATGATCATAAATATCATACTGGTTAACTGTTTTCAGTCCACCTGCATCCACTTTGACCACAACCCGGTCCAAGCCATCATAGGCGGTATATACAGAAGTGCCATCGGGATTGATCTGCTCAATAACCCGACCCCGGGCATCATGTTTATATTCTGTTCGCTGGCTATCAGCATCAATGGTGGCAATCACCTGACCACGTCGATCATACTCAGACCGGATGATCCGCTCATCATCCAGTCCCTTAGCTTCAATACGGACAATTTCCTGACCAAAGGCGTCATACTGATGTTCAACAATCACACCATTATGGTTTTCCGTAATCAACTGACCACGTGCATTGTAGCTGTATTGGATATTCAAACCATTGTTGTTGGTTTCGGTCAATATCCGGCCTAGAGCATCAAATGTACGACGAATTTCCAGGCCGGCGTTTTCAATACCCACCTGAGGATGATATTCAGAGATACGGTTACCGAGGTTGTCATAACCATAGCTAATGGTATAACCAAGGGCGTTAGTTTCAGAGACCTGATTGCCGGTACTGTCATAGGTATATTCGGTACGGTTGCCAAAAACATCTATTTCAGCAGTGACATTACCAGAACCATCGTATTCGTAAGTGGTTACATGTGTGTCCGGATTCTGACTATTCGTTAACAACGTAACTGCAGCGTAAAAATCTGCATCACTGTTAATCTCAGCCATAGACAAAGCATCAGCAAAGCGTATTTTGGTCAATAGTTCGCCGGATGCATTATATTGATAAGCAATGACATATCCGGCCGGGTCAACCTCTGCACTCAGGCGGCCAGCAGTGTCGTAAATATTATAACTGCTGTGTAGCCACTGAAAACTGGCATTCTCACTGGCCAGATCAAGCAAAGTAGCTTGATATGATCCTGTCTCAATGACATGCCCAGCCGCGTCATACCAATATTGTGTCATCAAAGTGCTGGAATTGTGATCACTGCTGTCAATCATGCCACTAACATCTGCAGTAGCAATCAAACGGTCCAAAGCATCATAACGATAGTAAGTAATTTTGTCCTGATTGTTGTCGTAAACCAGTTGCGCAGCGACTTCTGCAAGACTCGGATTAGCTCCCACAGAAACAGGATTAACACACTGAGCGGTAGCCAGCACATTTCCATTGACATCATACTGATAAGCGGTGACATATCCTTCAGGATCGATCTTAAATACTGGTCGGTTCATCACATCGTAAACAGTCCGAGTGATGGATAACGCGTCGGCTGTGGCAAACTCAGTTTTGGCCAGGGCATTGAAATCCTGCTCAGTCGTTTTTTGAGTAACAGATTCAAAATCGATACTCCAGTCATTTAAGGTAAATGAGTAGCTAGAATAAAGCTTGATTTTTAATTGCCAGGAACCGCTCACATCCTGATCGCCGGCATCCACTCCAAAACTGCCCTGTAAGTGATTTTCGCCATTGTTGGATCGATAGGGTTTAAGACTATAGGAGTTTCCATCCGGACCAATCAGCGAAAGTTCCATGTAATACATATTTGGAAAGTCAATATCCACATTGACAGTCAGTCTTCCTGATGCCCCTGTTGCCTCTACTGCGCCAAGTGCAAAGGTATAGCCTGCAGATCTGTAGTCATAGCGCCCCTGTCCCAGCCCCTGAACACTAAGTGGATAGTTATGCAGCAACAGCCCTAGCTGAACGATAGACACATCCAGTACTTTTTCGGCAATTTGATTACCATTACCGTCATAAAAATATTGCGTAACCTGATTGTCAGCCAAGACTTTATAGGTCAACCGGCCATCCTGATCATACAGATAACGGGTAACAGTACTTTGCAGATTTTTCAGCGTGGCTTCAAAATCATTATCTGACTGCCAGATATCCAGTGCAATTGTGCCGTGATACAGCACATCGGCAATAATGCGTCCTTCATCATCATAGATTTTTTGCATTATCTGACCAGTACTGGTCATGGTATAGGTTTCACGCCCGGCCAGATCATAACGATAATACTGGCTCAGGCTCTCGCCCTGAATGCTCTGCACCACGTTACCATGATAATCATAAACATAAGTCGTGCTGATAGCGGTACCATCCGGATCTGTAATTTCCTGCTCCAGACGGCCAAGGTTGTCGTAGACATAAACAGTCTTCAACTCTGTGGTCATGGTCTGGCCATTGCTGGCCAGTTGTCCTTCTGTGACCAGCACCTGATTACCCAGACCATCGTGACTAAAACGCTGAACATGACGGATGCCATCGGGATCCACAAGACGTTGCGCCACCTGACCATTACGGTCAAAGCTGATTTCGGTGATTTTGCCACCAGGTTCGGTGATCCGGACCTGCTCGCCAAAGGCGTTATAGGCATATTGAGTGGTCAGTTTAATGCCTTCGCTCTCAGCTATCTGCGTGCGTTCCAGCAAACGGGCAGCCTTGTCATAACGGTATTCAGTCACCAGACCATTGGCGGCAATGGTTTTAATGCGCTGATCGATCTCATCATAGCTATGCTGAATTACTGAGCCATCAGCACGGGTTTCCTTAATTAACTGACCGTTTTGATCGTACTCATAATGAGTAACATTGCCATTGCCATCGGTCACCGAGATTTTTTCACCATAGGCATTACTGCTGGTTTCGGTGATGATGCCTTCCGGACTGGTCACCCGTACACGGGCAGCATTTTCAAGATATTGATAGCGAGTCACCGCCCCCAGGGCATCCGTGGTGGCAAGCACCCGACCATAAGCATCATAAGTAGTGGCACGACGTTCGTTTTCGCCATTGATACGTTCGATGATCTGGCCATTGCGGTCGTAACTGGTACGGACAATCACATCACCGCCTTCAATGGTCAAAATCTGACGACCAAAGGCGTCATATTGCTGTTCTGTCACCAAATTCAAGCCAGCAGTATCCATAGACCGAACCGTCAACAGGCCGCGATGATCATACTTATATTCATTAATGACCTGACGAACGGATTGATTCAGGCTGTTCAACTCAAGATCCTGCAACTCACGGATCAATTCGCCAAACAAGTTGTATTGATACTGCGTTTGATAGCCTTCAGCATCGGTTTTGCTGACCAGCTCACCTTGGTGGTTATAATGCGAATGAATGGTGCGATCTGCACTGCTCTGTTTTATTTGATCGGTCAACGCAGCATCGATGACTCCGCCACTGATCACGCTCAGGTCGACGACAGCGGTAGCATAGTGAGTTTCACCGGTAACCCGACCAAGGGCATCGTATTGATATCCTGTCAAGCCTCCCTCTGCATCTATCTGATATACCAACCTGTCGTTAGCATCATAATAGAACCACGTGGTAGCGCCACTTTCGTCCGTTATACTGATTTTACGGCCAAATATGTCATAAGCGATACGGCTGCCATCGCGCTGCTCACTGACAGCACGGGCACTGCTTTGTTCAATGACACGACCCAATCGATCGAAGCTACGGTTACGCATCCGTTGGTTATCACCAACATTATTGATTTCAGTAACATTATTGCCGAAGTCGTCATAGCGATATTCAGTGATAACACCACGCTCATTAGTCGTGCGTACCATCCGCCCACCAGCGTCATACTCAAACGTCGAAGTCTGCTTATCCATATCAGCCAGCAGGGTCTGCCAACTTCCAGAAACAATCTGTTCCTCTGTAACTGTCTGTCCATAGCGAATCTCTGCAGTCTTCAAACCCAGGCTGTTATAACGGTATTCAATCACTGCACCTTCGGCATTGATAGAATAGCGAACCTGCCCTGCGTGATTGCGTATCCAGTGGCTGGTCTGCCTGTCGGCTGTTTCCAGTGAAGCCAGTTTAGAAGTAATCGCAATCATGATGGCATCAGGATCATGACTGCCGGTGACATTCAGATCGGCAAAGGTAAAGCCAGTGTAGCGTTCGCTAAATACCTGCTCACCAGTAGCGGAATATGACTGCCGAGTGATATAGCCTTCGGCATCGACAATGAAAGCGACCTGACCCAGCAAGTTACGGATTTCATGGGTAACACGGTTGTCACTGCTGGCCGCAGCAACGGAGCTATTTAGTGCACTGTAAAGCGCAGCAGCAGTAACCGATGAATCCAACGAAAGGTCGGAAAAACTGAGAGCGGCATATTCGATCACCGTATCACGGAAACCAGTCTGGAGATCATAGCGATATTCGGTAATCAGGCCACTCGCGGAAATGACAAATACTGGTCGATCCAGACGATCATAGAAAGTCTGGTTGCCCTGATAATCAAAATCGGCCAGCAACTCCACCATATCGGCAATCTTCATACCACGGGTCAAAGTCACCGGTGTCAGATATTGCAATTGTTGAGTTTGCTGCCCCTCTGCATCGTAACGCCATTCGGTTACGGCGCCACTGGCGTCAACACGAAAGCGCAGATGATTGACAGCATCGTAGAATGAACTAACAATCTGGCTGTTGCCCAGGTTATCGTCAGGATAGAGCATATCCAGAGCAGCTTGTATGCCAGCCTGGTCCAATACGGTTTTGCCCAGATCCAGAGCCTTGTCATAACGCACCTGCTGGATCACGTTACCATTACCATCATAATTCAGTTCGGTTATCTGACCCAAACCATTGACCTGATAGTGAACCCGTCCAAGAGCATCATATGCAAGATAATTGACTTGATCTGCAGTGCTGAGTTGCACATCGCTGAAATCAGCAACACTTAACTGATCGGCTTTTTCGGCACCTGTCGTCTGGAAATAAATCGGACTGGCGTAGTGAATTTCAGCAATACGTTCACCAAAACCGTTATAGCGATATTCGGTACTCGTACTGACTGCGCCTTCAGCCTGGTATTGTGCTTGCGTACCAACAGACTCTAAAGTATATCGAAGATGTCCGGCATCATCGTAGATAAACCAGTCTTCATGACCTTCGGCATCAGTTTGGGTAATCAGCTCGCCTTTACCATTATAACTATATTGGGTAGTACGATTCAGGCCATCAGGATCAACCGTTTCAGTAATCAGACGCCCTGCTGCATCATACTGCCGCACCACTTCACTGCTAATTTCATGGTTACGGCTGCCGCTGATCTGACCCATCAGACCAGCCTGATACAGGTCACGCACAGCATCACTACTCAGTTGCTGATGAATAAGTGCAAACCCATCAATATTGCCACGGAAAAACTCACCGGCGGTTCCGTTGCCATTCTGAAATTGCTGACCAATGCTTAACGTATCTGCTTCGGTCCAAACCACTGCTGGCAAAGAGGTAACCGTAAACAGCAGTTTTCCGTCAACATAAACATCGATATAACCATTATCGCCCTCAAAATTCAGAACCAAGTGGTGAGCCTGACCATCCGCCAGACCGAGATCCAGCACTTCAGTTTTGTTCTGAGTGGAGTTGGCTACCTGAATGACCAGCTCTCCGGTACTAGGAGTCACCGATACCACCAGCGACTGGTTACGTTTACCACCGAAGACATCATTGGAGGCGCTGAGCAACACATTGCTGCCGGTTTGACCTTCGCCAGCTTCAGTACTGAACCAAGTGCTGATGGCCAAATCATCACCGGTACGCAAGCCATTTAGAGCATCGCTGATATCCAGCCAACTGTCGGTACCATTCAGTTGTAACGACTTGCCGTCACCCTGATGTAATGACTCCCCATAAGTAAGGCCGCCGTGTTGTATGCTTGCGATACCACTGGCAGACTGATCGTCAGCCTGATTATCAAAATTCAGCAATATTTCAGGTTCAAAATATTGGACCAGTGCTTCATAGCCACCGGATACGGACGCCCAGCCTCGGTTGAGATAGGCATCGACTGCCGCAACACTGGTCAGCTCATCAAAGCTGACCGGCTCAGCAAAAGTGCGCTCACGAATCACATGACCATCCTGATCATATTCATAGGCGCTCAGATAGCCTTCTGAGTTGATCTGGTAGATGGCCTGTCCCGAAGCGTCGGTAAAGGTACGGGTGAAGTACGCACCTTGCCAATCAACTTTATGCCACTTGTCCTCACTGTAACCCAGGCTTTCAAGCGCACCGTGTATGCCATCGGCATCCATAACCGTCGACAGGTCAATCGCTCGGTCATAGCGAATGGTATCGATGACATGATGGTCATAACCATCGTCAATCACTTTGTTATTGGCGGTTAACTGACCTAATGTTCCTTCGTAACGGGTTTCACTGACATAACCATTAGCATCAACCTGATAGATCTGTCTTCCCAGGGCATCATAGGCAAACCATGAAACTTCATCGCTGGCATCGGTAGCCAAGAGCAGGTTTAATTCATCAACACTGACCTGAGTGCCCAATCCACCAATATCAATACGGTTGACATACTGAACCTGATGGATGACATGACCTGATGCATCATAGTCACTACGGATAACACCACCCTCAGCGTCAATACGGTAGATTTCACGCCCCAGAGCATCGTAAACCGAACGGCTGATACCGCCGCCAGCACTCTGGCGGGCGACCAGATCGCCATTAGCGTCATACCAGTTTTTAGTGGCTTGCCCATTGGCATCAATGATTTCAATATTGCGATTCAAGCCGTCATATTTGAAATAACGACTGCGCTTGTGAGTAGCGGATATGGCCGAAAGTTGCGTCTGGAGACCTTCCAGAGTAGTGGTATCGCTGACTGCAACGGAGACATCGTAGCGGGTTTCGCTGAGTCGATTACCACGGGCGTCATAACTGAATGTTGTTGCCAGCCCTGCGGCGTCCAGCTGTACGATCAATTCTCCCTTGCCATTGTAGAAATAGCGGTTTGGCACCACTACCTCTTGACTGTCTGATAGTAAGGTATCAATCAGAGTACGGGCACTTTGCTGATCAGCAGCAGCCAATACATTACTCAGATCAAACTGCGTTACATATTGATATTTACTGTTCAGTTGCCCCTTGGCATCATAGCTTCGCACACTGACTTGACCGCTGTTATCAACCTCGATCACCCGTTGGTTGAGGCGGTTATAGAAATAGCGGTGTTGCTCCAAAACCAAGTTATCGACAACGGCCGCCTGTGCTTGTGCAATGGATACTACGGGCGCGGAAAAGCTTTCCTGATCACGATACTGCAGCGTCGCAATCACGTTGCCATTCTGGTCATAACGACTTTCGGTGACCCAGCCGGCAGCATCCACCTGGTAGCGTAAACGACCATCCTGATCGTAGACAAAACGTTCGATCTGATCTAGCCCGGCAAAAGCCTCAAGGCGATCATACACGTCATCGGCATCAATCGTTGCTGACAGTCCGGTTAACACAATTTCCCTGGCATAGTGAATTTCAGCAGCTACATGCCCCTGATCATCATAGACCGTTTCCCGCACGCCACCGAGGTCATCGATTTCAAATTGCTGACGCCCCTGGGCATCATAAACATAGCGAGTGCGGCTGCCCCCGGCATCCGTTTTTTGTACCAGACGACCCAGGCCATCATATTGGTAAGAGATAGTCTGGGCAATGCCCTCTGCGTCCAACGTCTGGCTCAACATGCGACCAAGAGCATCGTAACGATAGCGATTGAGTGTTTCTTCAGAGGTGCCGACATTGCTCTTCAGAGTCGTTTGCCGGCCCTGTGCATCATAACTGAACTCCGTAATATTACTCTGACCATCACGGTCCTGAATAACACGACTCACCTGTCCTTTCTGATCGTACTCAGTAACGCTGATAATAATTGATCCATCAATTTCCTGGATGCGTTCCTGCAACGTCTGCGAGAAGGCGTTGTAGGTGTATTCGGTGACTTGTTTAAGTCCATCAGCATCAACGGTACGGGTTAATACACGGCCACCGGCATCATATTGATAATGCGTACGCACACCGTTGGCGTCACGACTGTCGAGCAGACGTCCGGCCTGGTCATAGTCGTTATCACTCAAGATCTGGTCACCATCACTGAGCTCCCGCACCACACGATCCAACTGGCCCTCGACGGTATATTCATAGCGAGTGATCAAACCATTGCCATCGATGACTTTCACTTTCTCGCCCAGTCGATTAAAGATCTGGGTGACGGAAATGCCTTCGGCGGAAGTCACTGTCAGGGTATGGTCCTGATCATTATATTGCGTGCGGATAACCGTTTCTGTGCCGGCAACCCCCTGATTGCGTTGCTCTATTGCGCGGTTAAAGGCATCAACAACAATGGTGGATATTTCACCAGCCGGGTTAATGGTATGAACAATCTGACCTGCATTCTGGTATTGCCAGGTGGTCATCTGACCCAGTTCATCGACCATACTGATCTTGCGGCCGAAAGCGTCATAGCGGGTACGTTGATTTTGTTCCAAATCACCAACATCCAGCTCACTTTCTGTCTGCAAACCGCGCAGATCATAGTTGAAACGATCAATGCGGGTGTGCTTCGAATCCAGCTGTCTTTCGAGGTATCGTAATTGTCCGAAGGAATCATAACTAAAGGTACTGGTATAGCCCAGGGAATCGGTCTGACTAGCCACCTGGCCGCCTGCACTGTAGCTCATCAGCACATGACGATCATTATCAGACACCGCCAGTCCAATAGTACTCAGCAGGGTTGAAGTCAATTCGCCACCAGTCAGTTTGTTGGCATCAATCCGGTTGCTGTAACTGATGGTTTCAATGACATCGCCAAAGGCATTGTAACGGTTCTCAACTACTTCGCCCGTAGCATTGATCTGGAATCTTAACTGTCCACTGGCATCATAATAACGGTATTGGGTATTACCACCGGCATCGGTCACGGAAATCTGTCTGCCCAGGGCGTCATAACGGATATGTTCACCATAAACAGCATAGAGTGCGTCCACTTCACTCTGGGTCATTGTATCGCGGTACAAGGCGCTGCCAGCCGCATTCAAGCGACCAATGACCCGACCAAAATCGTCATAGCGAACGCGTTCGATACGTTGTTCCGTCGTGCTTGTGGCACTATGCCCGGTACGGGTTTCAAGCAGATTACCCATTTCATCGTAACGGTAATCCGTCAAAGTGCCGTAGTTGTCTATCGTCTGAATCAGGCGATCATTGGCATCAAATATTTGCGTGGTTGCCTGATCATTAGAACCGCTGGCAGCGCTGATCAGATCCGCCAGAGCTGCGTCAAACTGTGACGATGCGATAAACTCACTGTACTGTGTTTCGGTCACAGAATGCTTAATTTCATCATAGTTCCATGCGGTAAGTTTTCCCTGAGCACTCAATTGGGCAATCTTGCGATTATAGGTATCGAAGAGGGTACGACTGACCTGGTCCTTTGACGATGCGACGACATTCTGATCAATGGAATCTACCTTATTGGCACGGCGTATGATCTGGGTCTGATTGCCACTGGCGTCATATTGATACTCAGTCAGATAGCCTTCGGCATCAATGCTACGCACCAGATTTCCGTCGGCATCATAGCGATACTCTGTGCTTCTGGTAACACTATGGGCTTCAGTAGTGTTAAAAACGGAGATCCGTTCCTCTGTACTTTCATCGGTAACAATGAACTGGTCTTCACTACGATATTGGACGTTACCATCGGCATCTCGATACTCAATGGTAAATCGGTGTTCTCCTGCTTCCAGATGGTTAAATTCAACTTCATAACCATTGGTTAACGGCAGAATTGGCACAAAAATTTCGTCATCTAGACGGAAATATGCCTGCAAATCAGAAAGAGCATCTCCTACCTGCCAACTAAAAGTGGTACGCTGATAATTCGTCTGACTTTCAACCAGTCTGACCACATCATCAAATTTCCACACCACACCATCAGCAAATTCGATACGATCAACATAGTAATGGGTCGTACCATCATCTTTAAAGTACTGCTTGACCAGTATCTGATCGTCAGAATCAATCAGTTTAATAATCAGATCATCAAAGTTACGATGTAGCGAAATTTCTGTCGACTTAATATCACTGGCAAAGCGAATGACATCCGGCCGTTCTCCAGGCTTCTCGCTGTTGGAATAGTTATGGCTAATAGTATTCTCAATGGTATCGTGACCAAAGCCGCGTTCAAACCGATACTCATCAGCACCATCACCACCCCAGAGATAATCGTTTCCGGCACCACCGATCAAGGTGTCGTCATCGGCATCACCATATAGCCGATCATTTCCTTCTCCACCAAACAGCAGGTCATTTCCAGAGCCACCATAAAGCGTATCAACACCAGAATCACCCCAGATCCTGTCATGACCGCTTTCACCAGTTAGATAATCGCGATCATCACCACCATACAAATCATCATCACCGGAGCCACCATACAAAGAGTCCGTTTGCTGCTCACCATACAGAGTATCATTTCCGGCCGCACCACGGAGATAATCATTGCCTTCACCACTATGTATTACAGTACCATCCGCATAGGCATATAACTTGTCATTGGCGTGAGTGGGCGTGATCACCCTGGCCTTGATGTCTTCAAGATTCCAGATTTCACCGGTAGAGAACTCAATGGTATTAATTGCATAGGTCTGTGTGCCATCCTGGTTGAAGAAGTTGATGACCTCCATGCCATCTTCGCTACCCTCAATATATATGTATAGACTGTCGCCACCACGCCGCAATATGACATCATTGATGCTAACAGATTCACCAAACTGGATCTTATCGAGCTCTTTATCACTATAGATAGCGTAGTTATTGATGCGGTCCCAACCAAAGCCATTTTCAAAGAAATAAGTGTCATTACCTTTACCACCTTCAAGGTAATCATTGTCCGGGCCACCGACAAGCAGGTCGTCACCATCCTCGCCATAAAGAGAATCACTACCAATGCCGCCAGACAATTGATCATTACCCGAATGACCGTAGAGAGAATCATTGCCTGAGCCACCGATCAGCAGATTAACTTCATCATTACCATACAGTTTGTCATGACCGGTACCGCCATCAAGAGTAACCCCCGTGAGCCCGGCATCCATAGACAAATTATCGTTACCAAAACTGGCTTTAATATTCTGATCATTCTGATTGGCAATGAGTGTTTCATTGGTATTCAGTTGTTGCAATACCAGATCGCGGACTTCGTCCAGTCCCCAGGCAGTGCCGTCAGCAAAGCGAATTTCGTTAATCAGATGATGAGTTGTTGAAGACTGGTAAAAATAATTAGTTACCCTGATCTGATCATGACCATTTACATGATATAAATAAAGATCATTGCCTTGTCGACGAGCGGTAATATCTCCGGAACTGATAGTGTCATCAAATTCAATAATATCGACCTGAGTACTGCCGGCAGCAACCGCATAATTGTTATCGATGGAGTCATGGCCAAAACCGATACCAAATTGATAGATATCATCACCCTCACCACCATACAGGTTATCAGTTCCGGTACCACCAACTAAGATGTCATTACCGCTTTCACCATAGAGGCTATCATTTTCGATTCCACCGTCGAGCAAGTCATTACCTGAACCACCATAAAGAGAATCATGCCCTATACCACCAAGGATCTCGTCGTTACCCTGACCACCGTATAGCCTATCAGATCCTTCAAAACCATAGAGAGTATCATCGCTATTGTAACCACTGATGTTATTCTCACTGGCATCACCAGCCATGGCCATAGCTCTGATCTGTTCATCACTCCAGACAGTACCATCAGCAAACTCGACCTGAGCCACTCCAGTATATGTAGTATTGCTGTCGTAGGCTTGATTAACCAACACCACCCGGCCAACTTCGACACCTTCTTGATGTACAAACAGATCAAGGTTACTACCATATCGCCTGAACGACACATCTTCCGGTTTGATATTTTCACCTAAACGGAGAATATCCTCTTCACGCTGACCATAGATCCGATCCTTACCTTCAAAGGCATTATAGAGATAGATATCAGCGCCACTTTCACCGTATAGCGAGTCATCGTCCAGTCCTCCATGAAGCGTATCGTTGCCATTGCCACCATAAAGCCTGTCATGACCACTACCACCGAGCAGCGTGTCCTCTCCAGGTCCACCAATAAGCTGGTCACTACCACTGTTACCTTGAATCAAGTCATTTGAATTATAACCAGTCAAAGTATTGTTAGAATTATCACCAATAAGCGCACGAGCACGTATTTCATCGTTATTCCATATAGTGCCATTGGCAAATTCAACTTGCGACACACCAGTATGCGAACTACTGCCATCATAAGCTTGGTTTACCAATACCACACGACCAACTTCGGCTCCATTCTGAGTGACAATTAAATCGAGGTTATTGGAATCACGGACGAATGTAACATCTTCTGGCTTGATGCTGTCATCAAGGCGCAGTACATCCTCAGCGCGCTGACCAAAAATCCAGTCGGTACCCTGTTTTGCGCCATATATATAAGTATCGGCTCCAGCTTCTCCATATAAACTGTCGTTACTACCACCACCAGCTAATGTATCATCCCCCTCCCTTCCATAGAGCCGATCATTCCATTCCCCTCCCGTCAAATGATCAACACTATCACTTCCATATAGGCTGCTATACGAATCATCAACTGGTTGAACTCTGGTGCGGATTTCACTCGCATTCCATATTGTGCCGTCAGAAAATTCTATTTGTTTTACACCAGAATCAGAACTGGCCAACTGATTCGAAACGATAACCCGACCGACTTCAACATCATTCTGTCGAATAATGACTCCGACATGATTACCATATTTAAGCAACTGGACTTCGTCAGGATTAATGTGATCACCTAAACGTAAAGTATCCTCACTTCGCTGGCCATAAATCCAATCGGTTCCCTCATTGATATCATACAAATATACATCAGCGCCGGCCTCACCATACAGCTTATCCTCGCCTCTACCGCCTGATAGCAGGTCATTACCTGTTCCTCCTAGCAGGATATCTTTACCATCTCCTCCCTCTAAGGTATCTGCTCCAGCACCGCCTTGAAGAGAGTCATTTCCACCCTTACCCTGCAATAAATCATTACTGGAGTAAGCCACCAAGTTATTATCTTCATCGTTCCCTTGTAAGGTTAGAGCACGTAATAATTTAGCGTCCCATACCAGGCCATCGGCGAACTCAACTTTTGAGACACCGGCATAACTAGAACTTGACTCCCTGAATTGATTTACCAAAACAACATGGCCAACTTTGACACCATTTTGGATCACAACAATATCCAAGTTGTCACCGTACCGCCCCAATAACAAATCATCTGCTTTAATGCTGTCATCAAAACGCAGAGTATCTTCATCACGTTGGCCATATATCCAGTCTTTACCCTGGTTGATGCCATAGAGATAAATATCTGCACCAGCCTCACCATAGAGGCTGTCACTATCCAATCCACCCCAGAGTATATCTGCACCAGCACCACCATAGAGAGTGTCATATCCACTGCCACCATTTAGCGTATCATTTGCACTTAATCCATGCAGAGTATCGTTCCCAGCCCCTCCATCAATAAATGTCGCTTCACTATAACCACGCAACCTGTCGTCGGTGTCTTTTGGCTTGATGACTTCCGCTTTGAGATCGTCCATGGTCATAACGGTACCATCGCTTTCAAACCGGACCTCCTGTATCGCATAACGGGAATCCAGGTAATCTCTCACCCGAACAGTATCCCCGCTTTCAAGATGCTTGAGCCTCAGTTCATTACCATACCGGTAAAAGACGATGTCAGATGGCTTGATCGCTTCACTAAAGACAATCGCGTCCACGCTGCCAGAATCATCGTGATAGTTATTGATATAATCATTGCCAAAACCAATATCAAAGTAATAGATATCGTTACCGTTACTTGCATCCAGATAATCATCACCAGTTCCACCAACAAGCAGGTCATTACCTGAATTGGCGGACAGAGAATCATTGCCAAGACCTCCATACAAATTGTCATCACCATCATCTCCAGTTAGAGAATCATGGCCATCACCACCTACTAGAAGATCATTTCCTGCACCACCTCTGAGCGTGTCATTTTCGCCTCCACCAGACAAGCGATCATCACCAGCTCCCCCATACAGGTTGTCATTACCCTGTCCACCTTCCAGCGTCTGAGTAACATCATCAACATAGAGATTCTGATTAAAACCAAACGACTCCTGCACCATGCTTTTGACATCACTAATGGTCCAGACAGTTCCGTTGGCAAATTGGATTTCACTGATAACATCTATCGATGTGGCGTTATCACGGAAGTAGTCATCAACCTTGATACTGTCATCCGAGCCGGCAAAAAAGATATAAAGATCGTTGCCAGATCTCTTCAATGCTGCGTTATCAGAATCTATTCCCGCTCCGAAGCGGATAATGTCAAAGTCTCCATTTGCACCATTGTTTTCGATAACATCCTTACCAAAACCGATCTCAAAAAGATAAACATCATCCCCTGCATCGCCCCAAAGCATATCATTGCCGGCACCACCAACCAGAGTGTCATTGCCACCCCACCCCGATAACGTGTCATTACCCAGGCCACCGGAGATATAGTCGTCACCATTTTCCCCATACAGGCTGTCATGACCAGCATCTCCGGATATAATGTCGTTACCTGAACCGGCGCGTATACTATCGTTGCCGGTGCCACCATTCAGCAAATCTGCTGATCCGGAACCATAAATATTGTCGTTGCCATCCTGTCCATCCAGCGTCGAAGCTTCAGGTGTGGCATAGACCAGATCGTCATAACCATGAGTTATCTGAGCCAAAGCGTTTATCTGGTCCGGATCTAATGTTGTACCGTCCGCCAGGCGGATTTCATCGATAATGTAGGCGTTATGTGCTTTCCAATTGCTATAAAAAGAAGAGATCGTCAGCACATCTTCAGAATTGTTGATGCTGATGACCAGTGAACCTCCTGAACGTCTGAAATTCAGATCATCCAGAGTGATGTTTTCACCAAATTCGATGACATCGAAATCTCCAGCAGTACTTTCGTTAGCGATTTCATAGATCATGTCCTGACCAAAACCCAGTTCAAACCGGTAAACATCACTATTATATTCACCATAGAGAACGTCATTTCCGGATCCGCCTATCAGCGTATCGTTTCCATACCAACCATATAAAGTATCACCACCTGAGCCACCGTCTATGGTGTCGAGTCCATTTCCACCATACAGCTTGTCATTACCTTCCTGCCCTTTGAGATAGTCGTCACCATCCTTACCCCACAGGGTATCCACGCCAGTGCCACCGGCCAAATAGTCATTGCCAGCGCCACCATAAATCGAATCATTGTCGTCGCCGCCATCGAGAATATCGTCACCAGAATCACCATGAATGGTATCGTTCCCACCACGACCATAAATAACATCCGATTTATTGGCATAACCATATACATTATTGTCTGCATCATTGGTTTCAATAACCAAGCGGGCAATACTATCGGTTGTCCATACCGTACCATCGGCAAAGCGGATTTCGTTTATGGTATGATTACCCTTAAAATCTTCAGAAAAATAACTGTAAACCCGAATACTGTCTTCTTTGCCAATGAAGCTAAGAATCAGGTCATTATCTGATCGGGTGGCTTTAATGTCCGAAGCCGAAATATCTGTATCAAATAGAATTATATCGGTCTGCTGACCAAAGATATCAGAGTTATATAAAGCGTTATTGATAGTGTCATTACCAAAACCGCGAGAGAAGAAATAAGTATCACTACCCTCCTCGCCTCCAAGATAGTCATTACCTACCCCACCAATCAGGGTGTCATTGCCGGCACCAGCTCGTAAACTATCATTCCCCAGGCCTCCATCCAAAATATCTTGGCCAGCATTCCCCCAAAGACTATCGTTGCCGCTACCGCCGAAGAGCGTATCATTTCCCGCATAAGCACTTAAGGTATCATTGCCACTCCCGCCGATGAGCACATCGACACCATCACTGCCATTTAACCTGTCGTTTCCACCTTTTCCATCAAGAGTATGACCAGAATTCAATACCCACATTTGCTCTGACTCCGCAGAGCCTATCTCCGACATGGCACGTAATTGTTGATAGTTCCAGGTGGTTCCATCGACAAATTTAACAGCGTCTATGCGTGCATTAGTCTGGCTGCCTGATACAAAGAACTCTCGTATAGTAATGTTATCATCAGCGTCTTTGACTCTAAGGACGAGATCATTATTAGTACGGGAAACCCGAATCATATCCGGGCTAAAGTCAGCGCTGAACTCTATAACATCGGGAGCAGATCCTATCGCATCATTATTCTCTCCTGTATTATAGATAGTGTCTGAACCAAAATTTTTGGCAAAGAAATAGGTGTCACTGCCAGAAGAGCCTACCAGCCAGTCATTGCCCAACCCACCCTCGAGATGATCATCTCCATCGCCACCATAAAGGCGATCGCTACCAGTACCACCATATAACTCATCATTTCCTGCAGCACCAAACAGAGAATCACTTCCTGACTCACCATTTAGAACATCATTCTGTTGATTGCCATAGAGAGTGTCATTGCTATAACCACCACTCAGATTACTTTCTTCGTTATAGCCATAAAGCAAATCATTCAGGTGTGAACCGACCAGGACTTTTTGTCGAATGTCCTTGGCACTCCAGGTCGTATCATCGGCAAAACTGATCTGATCTATTCGGTACTGAGTGTTGATGTCGCCATCGTGGAAAAAATCAACCACTGTCAGTCGGTCACTGGAATCATTAAATGTAATAATGAGATCCCGATTGGCATTACGGGACAGTTTGACATTATCAACCTGGATTGATGGACCAAAACTGATCTTGTCCAATCGCTCATTCAAGTCAAGTTCACTATCCGCATAATTATGAATAGTGTCACTGCCAAATCCCAGGTCGAATACATAGGTGTCATTTCCGACACCTCCATATAAATGATCTGATCCTGTACCACCAATTAAAACATCGTCCCCGGCATTACCATATAAGCTGTCGGCCCCTTCAAGCCCAAGCAGCGTATCACCACTACCATACCCTCTGACAATCTGGTCGTGATAATCGCCAGTCAGCACCATTTCTTTCAGCTGATCAACGCTCCAACGAACACCCTCTGCAAACACAATCTCGGTAATATTGACAACAGCAGGCTCTTTAAAGAAGCTATCCACGGTTATCTGATCGCCGCTTGGACGATGAATCAGTACCAGTGCTGTACCATTGCGACTGACCTCTATGTCATCAGCCATAATGGTGTTATCAAATATTATTCGGTCTGCATTACTACCATAAGTATCGGCGTTCCCTGACGACTCATAAATAGTGTCCTGACCAAAACCAACAGAAAAGTAGTAACTGTCATTTCCACTTCCACCATATAATTGATCATTTCCGCCACCTCCGGTCAGCTGATCATTCCCGGCATCACCATAAAGCCGATCATCACCATAACTTCCCTGAACAACATCATTGCCATCTCCGCCATGAATTGTAGCGCGATAATCCCCCCCCTTAAGGTTTTCATCACTTGAATCCCCGGTAATATCAACTACCGCTAAAGCAGGGTTTTCGGCTTTATGTAGATCAACGATGGAATTAATATTACTGGCATTCCAGACAACATCGTTGGAGAAACGGATTTCGTTAATGTAATAATTGGATTTGAAATTCGAGTAAAAATATCTATTGATGATGAGACGATCACCACTGGTGCGGGACTGAATGATCAGATCATATCCGGATTTAATCGCCCAGAAATCATTGTCGCTCAGCTCACCCCGGAAATCGACTACATCGGCTCTCGATGAAACAGATGTCGAATCATTGTTACTGATATAGTCTTGACCAAAACCTGCTTCAAATATGTAAGTATCATTACCATTATCACCATACAAACGGTCATTTCCGGCACCACCGATCAGCAGGTCATTTCCGTAGCTACCATACAAGGAGTCGTATCCATACATCCCCTGCAAGGTATCTCCATTGCTACTACCATGAAGAGCATCGTTTCCTTCTGCACCATTTAGTGAAGAACCTTCGTCATAGGCATATAGAGAATCATCATGACCAGTGCCTTGAGTAGACCGTAAAATGATCTCGTCAAGATGCCAGACAGTGCCATCAGCAAACTGAATTTCATTGATTTGGGCAAAGTCATATTGCTCAAAGCCACCAATGGTAATCCGGTCAGTAGTGTTGACAACACTCAGGATCAGATCATTTCCACTAATGTGTAACGAAACATCCCGACTCTGGATGGTGTCATCAAAACGAATCACATCTATACGTGAATCAGAACTTTCCTCATTATAAAGCAGATCCTGGCCAAAACCGGCACTGAACGAGTACACATCATTGCCCGCACCACCATACAGGGTATCGTTACCAATGCCTCCAACGAGAATATCATCGCCGGACTCACCATGTAGATAGTCATTACCATGCCCACCTATCAAGGTGTCATTATCGCCCCTACCATACAGAGAGTCGTTGTCGCGCCCACCGATCAACTGATCGGCTTTGTTTTCACCATAGATGGTGTCATTGCCCAGACCGCCATCAATGCTGTTGCTGACATTAACATCACCATAGAGGGTCTGGTTGTAGTCAGCTTCACGCTTGGCCAGTTCTCTAAGATCATCAACCGTCCAGACAGTACCATCGCTAAACTCGACTTGATTGATAAGCGTATTTTGATAGCTTGGGTGATAAAAATAAGCCAGTTCCAACCGATCTTCCTTACCGATGAAACCAATCATCAAGCTGGTTCCAGAACGATAAAGCCGCGCATTCTCAGGTGACAAAGAACCACCAAATCGAACAATATCCATGCGTTTGTCACGAGAGGCACTTTCTGAACTATTATTCAAATAGTCCTGGCCAAAACCATCTTCAAAAATGTATGTATCTGATCCAGTACCTCCATTCAGGTTATCATTCCCTTCACCACCTTCCAGGATATCGTCCCCACCACCACCGTAAAGAGTGTCGAAACCGATGGAGCCGATAAGCACATCATTACCATTGTTGCCATCTAAACTATCGGCACCAGCATTTCCGACAAGTGTGTCGTCTGCATCCGATCCAGTCAGCGTATCATTGCCTTCTCCACCATTCAGATTGGTATATTCACCTATGGTCCATAACCGATCATTCCCATCTGTCGCAACCACAGACAAATCGATTAAGTCTGTTACCCCCCACGATGAACCATCTTCAAAAGCTACCTTACCGATCTCTGCTGTGGTCCGAGAAAAGAAATTATTTATCGTTACGCCGTCACTGGTACCTTTCAGTCCAAGACGAATATCATGTCCGTTACGAGTAACTCTGATATCATCTTTTGTAATCCCCGCTCCAAACTTTAATACATCCTCATGGCCATTTTGCAGCGAATCATAAAAGTATTCATAGGTGTAGATAGTGTCCCAACCATCACCTTTATTGAAAAGATAGACATCCACACCACGACTACCATAAAGCCTGTCGTTACCAGTATTTCCCTGTAAGGTATCGTTGCCATATTCAGCGAACAAAGTATCATTACCCGAGCCCCCAATCAGGTAATCATCTCCAGAACCACCCTTTAAATAATCATTGTTCGCACCGCCGGAAAGGATATCGTTTCCGCTGTCTCCATATAGAGAATCAGAACCATCATGTCCGAACAAGCTATCGTTGCCGCTGCCGCCACGAAGAATATCGTTATCATCGTATCCATATAGCTTGTCATTGCCATCATAGCCATACAGGGTATCTTTCTGAATATTACCTTCTATGACATCATTTTGATCCGTACCAAAAGCATTAACGTTGATTTTCTCAATATTACGACGCTCGTTATTAATGGATATCAGCGCAGACTGGAAGTCCTGTACGGATGAATCTATTTCTTCTGTTTTGATCAGACGGGAAGCACCATCATAGTAGTAGCGTGTCAGCAGACCATTCGGATCAGAAGACAGAATCCGTCGCCCGGCGGCATCATAATGATTCTCGCTGATCCGGTCATTGTCACTGGCGGTTATGCCTGTATCACTCAGCGTTGTTGGAACAGTACCATCATCACGCCACCATGCCTGGGCATTGACCCGATTAGCATATACGGTGGTTTTAATAATCCGATCATTCGCATCATAACTATATTGAGTAATTGCACCAGTACCATCTACTGTAGCAATTTTGCGATTACGGGCATCAAAAAACTGATAACTGCGTACACCATTGGCATCCTGCTGCGCGACAAGATTTCCATTTGCATCATAACGGTATTGACTATTATATTGAGTGGCACCGGTAGCACTGGCCAAGGTTTTACTGATGGTCCTGCCAGCATGATCATAAGCTGTGATTTCAGTGGACTGATTAGCGTATTTGACAGTCAGTTGCTGCCCTGCGTCATCATATGTATAGACAGTTGCTGCTGATAGAGGATCGATCTCACTAATCAGACGTCCGATACCATCATAATTAAATAGCTTAACTTCTAATTCAGAACCGCGAATAATCGCTCGGGTCCGCAATTGCCCGTAAACATCATATTCGTAGGTGAAGTACTTGGTTTGATCATTTTCGACGCCAGTACCTTCCTCATCGACAACATCATATTCTGTACTGGTGAACAACTGACCCGAGCCATCGTATGTATAAGTCACCAGACTCATGCCACTCTTACTCTGTTCCTGTCCCCACTGACTCAACTGAGATTCTGTTAACGCTTCATCCTCAGCCAGGTCTGCAAGGTTGTACCGAGCTTTCTGCCAGCCAAGATGCTCGACAAGTTGTCCCAGAGAGTTATACCGATACTCATTGACAGAGCCAGCAGCGCTGACTTCGAAACGTAAATTTCCGTGACTGTCATATATTCGACGCTCTGTGGTTGGTTCATCCGCCTGCTCCTCACCACTGCCATCGGGGTCTGGTATCAGAAAAGTTGTTCTGGTTAACCAATGATTATGTTCGTCATAAGTTGTTTTAATGGTATTACCCAGAGCATCCCTTCTGAGTATTTGATTACCCTGTTGATCATATTCGAACGTAACAACATAACCACGGGCATCGGTTACTGAGATGACATTATTATTGTCATCATATGTATATGTGGTAACGGCTCTTTGGCCATCCACAGCGGGGGTCAGCACTTGCTCTATCTGACCTGTAGCACCGTAACGATAAGTCCATATCTGCTGGTTGGCATCTATGATAGTGGTACTACGACTGTCCAAATCATAACTGAGAGTAGTACTGTTGCCATCGCCATCGGTGACACTGGTCAATCTCCATTGACCGTCAATCTCCTTATAATCAAATGACTGGACGATACCAGAACTGTTACTGACAGAGGCCAACCGCTGAGAATCACCATGATAAGTATAAAAAGTTTGATATATTTGGCCATCTTCAATACTGCCATCTGATGGTGTCAGATCCATTGTGACCGACACCAGGCGCCCAAGAATATCGTAAACATATCTGGCACTGGTGATAAGATGGTTATCGCGATTGAGCTGAATCGAAACGACTCTACCGTCACTATCGTATTGATATGTTAAAGTTTGTTGATCTGCCGATACGATGCTCTCTAGCTGGCCTGAATCATTGTAGTTAATCGTACTGGTCTGATTATTAATATCACTGAAAGCAATCAACCGCCCATTGCTATCAAACACTTCAGTGTTACCACTACTTCCATCATGCCATATCCATTCATTATTGCCGCCTTGACGAACCAGATAGTCGTAAGCACCTTCACCATCTGTCGTCACAAAGCGACCACTGACAGCATCCAACAAAAAACGTGATTCAGTACCATCAATATCTATTCGTTTAATCTCACTGGCACTGATAGCCACAAGACGCTGGCTATAGCTTTGCAAGAAAGAACCACCTCTGGCATCACCTCGAATACCAAGGCTGTTATAGATCATGGATATAGAAAAATCAGTTCCTTGAGTAACAAAACTGTCATCTTCACGGGCTATTACCAGATTACCATTTGAAATATTGACGGTTAATTGTTGCTCAGAACCATTACTGGATGTCTTCAGAGGATTTACAGTTAATTCAGATCCCAGTATTCCCAAACCTTCATTGCCAATAACAGTAATCATGGAAAATTCCCTAAAAAAGCGATATCTAACTGTATCCACAGATTGCTTACGATCGTTCAGTCAAAACCTCAAAATTGACAATACGTTTACACAATTAATCTAATAACCCCCTAATAGCTTTTAAAAGAAAACTCTTTATACTGTGCTGCCTAGCTTTCACTTTAAGGAGGCAAAATGCCCAATAACTTATTTTTCTCCTATGATCTGGTCGAACAGGAAGACCGCAAAGAACAAATAGACAAAGCCATTCAAAGCATGGGAAATGCAACTCCGCTAACCAAGAATAGTTGGTATGTGAATTCTCCTATAACCGCTCACGAGGCCACTAGGCGACTGTCAGGATTGTTAACCGACGAAGATATTCTAGTTGTGGCCGATACTTCGAACGATCAAAGCGCTTGGTTCAACCTCGAGGAAAAGAAAGCACGCAGAATCACCCAAAATTGGAAAATGTAGTTTATCCGGCCAGCCAACCGTTTTCTGGCAATGAAATTTTCCTATAGGCTTTTTTGGGCATTCTTTATGAGTAGGTAGTTTCCTCTATCGCATGCCCCTAATCCGAATATTTCGCCAATCCACAAATTCAAACAGTTAGCCAGTTACAGCATTTTTCTGAGAGCTAATCGCTGGGCCAAGAAGGGTGTTTCGGATCATGTTTTTCAGCACTTCAAGCGGTGGACGTTATCAAGATTCAGGTCGATCAGGCTTCGCTTGATAGCACGATCGTCAAAGTACATTCCGATGTACAGGAGCGCTGAAGAAAAACGACCCACAAGCTATTGAGAAATCAAGAAGTGGATAGACAACTAAAATTCATATGCGTCGGATGCTCAAAGCGTTGTGATGCTTTCTTTATCTCCTGGTCACGCTAGAGGGGCGAACGTTGCTGAGAACCATGAAAGGACGGCACAAGCGTTATAATGGATAAAGCATATGAAGGAAATGATACGCGCCAACTGGTGCTGAATCTGGGCAAAGTTCCTGTTGTAGCACCCAAGGCGAATCGAATCCCTCCTTGGGAGTACGACAAGGAAATGTACAAGAAACGAAATGAGGTAGAGCGTTCGTTTCGTTGACTGAAAGGGGTCAGAAGAATTTTCAGTCGTTTTGATAAATTGGATGTGATTCTTGAATTTTTTATCAGTTTTTCACTGATTGCAGATAAACTCATTACTGCAGATAGGTCCTAGTTGACCATCATGATTGATCGCTGTTTCTGCCAGGCTTAACCAGGGACTGATGTAGTTGGCATGATCGTTCATCCACTTGGTCACGCTGCTGACCGGTTTGATTTAGATCCATAAATCCGGTTGAAAACACCGGAAGCCACTATGCCTCTGGATCGCGGAGCAAAAACATGAGTTTTGGATTTAAGGAAACAAATGACACTAACGATTAATTGATTGGTTGTGAAAAACCATTTCAGGATATGGGTTTGAAATGTGACTGGTGTTGTAGATAGAGTTCGAATTTTTTGATCGGCATGGGGCGGCCATAATAGAACCCCTGTGCTTTTTCACAACCCATTTCCACAAGCTTATGAGCCTGCTCACGGGTTTCCACTCCTTCGGCAATGGTGTGCATGGAAAGACTGGACGCCATGGAAACAATCGTACGAATCAATACGGCGCTTTGTTGTGATTCCAAGATCTGATTGATAAATGATTGATCGATTTTTAAGGTATCGATTGGAAAGCGGGTTAAATAGCCCAGGGAAGAATACCCGGTGCCAAAATCATCGATAGCAATTGACATACCCGGTTCCTTCAACTCCTGCAGGGATTTCATAACATCATGCCGATGATCCATCAGAATACCTTCAGTGATCTCTAGCTCGATCCATTTAGGGTTGCAGCCGGTATCTGACAATGCCTGCAAGACCATGGCGGATATCTCTGGATCAGCAAACTGTCGTGGCGACAGATTGACGGAAATCACCAGCGGATTGCTACGATCCTGATTAAGCCGCAGCGCAGTCATGCAAGCCTGACGCATGATCCACTCGCCCAGTTCAACGATGAAACCATTCTCTTCAGCAATATGAATAAAACGATCAGGTGGAACCAATCCTCGTTCTGAATGTTGCCAACGGATCAGTGCCTCGGCACCAATCACTTCTCCGCTGTGCAGATGAATTTGAGGCTGAAAAAACAACTGCATTTCATTCCTGGTGAGGGCCTTGCGTAAATCGTTTTCCAATTCAAGTCGCTCCCGAACCTGAACGGTCAGGCCGGAATGATAAAAACACAGTGTATTACGTCCGGAGTCCTTGGCATGAAACAGAGCCGAATCCGCAGAACTCACAAATTCACTTGTGAAAACACAATCATCTGGATAAATGCAGGCGCCGATACTGGCCGTAACAGAGATTTCCCGATCATTAATCAGGAGCGGCTCTCGAATGATATCTAAAATATCCTGTCCTTTATGGCGAACGATATCTCGGCTTGGATCATTCGGAATCAGGATGGCAAATTCATCTCCACCAAGCCGGGCCACAATATCACCGTCTCCTACTTTATCCAGTAGCCGTTCTGCCATCTTACTCAGCAGATAATCACCAGAAGCATGACCTAGGCTGTCATTGATATTCTTAAACTGGTCCAGATCAATCATCATAAGACCCACACGGCAATTCTGCTCACTGGCCTGACTCAGCACATCATCAACTGTGTCACTGAAGTGGGTACGGTTGGGTAACCCGGTCAAAACATCATAGTACGATAGGCGGTTCACCTGCTGACGGTATTCATGAATATCGGATATATCACGCGCTACTGCGAGCACACTAACCAGCTCTCCATCACGATCATATTCCGGAACAAAACGCACAAGAGCAGTAACCAACACCCCATCCTGACGTAAAATTTTTGTCTCCAGACTGAGGTTTCTACCTGTCTTCAGTACTTCGACCAATGCCTCATCCACTCTGGACTGAGGACTGGCCTTTAGCTGTCCTTGCTCCACCATTTTTTGCCTTGCCGTTGCCGGCGATATTCCTAACATTTCATTGAGAGGCTTTCCCACCAGCTTTGCCAATGATGGGTTGGCATAAATCAGGCGACGGTCACAATCGTACCGACAGATAATATCTGGAGAGTTTTCCACCAGCGTGCGGTAAGTCTGCTCACTCCGATACAACTGCTCTTCAATCTCCTTGTGAGCAGTGATATCCCGGGACACCACCAGTATTTCATTGATGTCTCCTCTACGATCAAACTCGGGTGTCAGAATCAGATCCAGGTAACGTTTGCCGAAGCGTTTGGTATTCAGACAAATGGACAATGTTTCACGAGTTTTGGTAGCCGCCACCCGCAAAATCGTATTATAAACCCCTCGGGAATCATCTCCTCCCAGATTATCGTCTAAAGGCGTTTTTCCAACCAACTCTTCCGCGCTTTTCCCAACCAATTCTGTAAGGGCTTTGTTAACGAACACCCGACGACCCTCCAAGTCATAACGGGCAATGGCATCTGGAGAGTTTTCCACCAGCGTTCGAAATGCCTGTTCACTGGTGAACAGACGGTTCTGGTTTTCATATCGCTCCGTGATATCCCGTCCGATGAGCAGGACACTGGTAACATCACCAGATCCATCAAACTCCGGCACGCCACGCATTTCAAAATAATGGACTTTTTCATCAACCGCCTGAAAATGCATCACTATCACTCCAGACACAGCAGTTACAGCTACATTTTTGATAAATGCGGTTAATCGTTCGGCCTGGTTCCCTACATTGTCGATATCCAAGGGCTTTCGACCAATAGATTCTTCGGCACTCAGCCCGGTTATCCGCAGATAGGCCTGATTGACATACAATCGACGGGCCTCTTTGTCATAGCGAATGATCATATCAGGAGAGTTTTCAATCAGCGTGCGAAATTCCTGAGCCTTTCTGGCTCGCTCCTCTTCGACAACTGTTACCTTGGTAACATCACGAGCAAGACCAACAACAAAGAGCAGTTTGTCCTGTAAATCCTTAATATATGTTAGGGTAATATCAAAATAACGCTGCTGATCTCTGAGTACAAGAGAGGCAGTAAACCGATAAGAGGCTTCGGATTGAACAAATTCCTGTTCATAGAGAGCCCACTGAGCTTGAAACCCAATCGGCATCAGTTCTTGCAAAGTTCGTCCCTGAGCCTGTTTATTGGTGAGATCCATATAACGCTCGGCTGTCGGATTCATCCAATGCACCACCAGTTGTCGCGAAGCCGACAGATCCAACAGAAACAAACCCTCTGAAATCTGTTCGAATATCGACTGGGAAACGAACGGAGACAGATGCATAGGATTTTCATGACCAGCGTCATCAGCTAAATTCACTTGTGTCCTATTTTTGAGGGGGGAAAAGATGTGCGCGACAAGATCAGATGTAGGATGGGGTAAAGCAATCATAACATGCTGTATTTTACTGGAAGACCCAAGCCCAATGATATGAGCACAGCTTCCCTTTTGACGCACTGACTCCAAACAAGTACCCAGAACTGCATTGTTAAGCTCCTCACATAACTCATGCAGATAATGGGCTGCACTCAGTTGTGAATCCGTCAAGCTAAAGCATTTACCAGTAGACTCACTGTGATAGAGAATTCGGAACTGGTCATCAGAGTTCGTAATAATTAGAGCAGACGACGGCCAGCCCGCAAGCAGACTGGCCACCAGATCCTCGTTGAATAATCCGTTAGATAACAATTTTGACAGCGCTTCTGACGAGGCCATAAATATTGTGTACCCTGTAAGAAATATTTGTCAGAACAACGCAGGGTCTGTCAGCAATATTGGTACACAGTTCTTTAATACCACTTATTTTATTGCGTCGCCCTGATCATATACCGGTTCCCACACAACTGGCATCCACCAGATGCATTTTCACAGTATAGTACGTAGCAGCTAATGTCGATACAGGTGCATTAAATATCGGAAAGCAATCAAAATAGGAGATAATCAACGTGAATATGTCTGAGAATGTTTTTCCAGCCAACCTTTGACAGACTGGCTGAAGTGGCGTTTTGAAACAACAGGGGGGACAGTATCGGTCAGCTGAAAGCCGCTCCGCTTTTACCGCCGACTTTTTTGAGAATCAGGGCAAGAGGGCAGAAACCGGTAAAAGCAGCCTGGAAAAGATTCAGCCCGACGAAGGTTGTCAGAAATAACCAATAGGGATGATGAATTTGCGACAACAGCAGGCTTAACATTATGACAAAGCCTGCAAATGCCATAACAATGCGATCAATATTCATGGTTCAAAATCCTGATTTATTTAGATAAACTATAAATTAGCATATTCTAATTTATAGTCAATGATCTCATTGCAAAAGCTCTAGATAAACCGGATGTCGAAATACAAGAGGAGCTTTCTGGGTCACTCTCACTCAAAGATGCTTTGTTATCGCAACAACAAAACACTTTCCCTCATTTTCTCAAATTGGATATTACGATATTAAGTTGGCAAATACAGTTTCTGCAAGGTAATCAAACAGTCCCATACCGCCATCATTTGCCACGCTTACAACATTGCTACTTTTTTTAACCAAGCGTCATTACGGAAAAAGTGTAATCGGTCTCTTGAGTACAGTTCACCGGTTTGAATTTAAGTACCCTCTTGCGGTAACCACCCAACGGTTTTCACTGCCTTTATTTTCCTGAACATATCGATAAAACGCTTCATTCGCTTTGCTTACCTGTTCCAACTTCGTCAGGCAATAACCCAACAGATACAGTCGATAACTCTTGCCCTTTCGCCCAGCACCGCTCAGAGTTTCCAGCATTGGCAGCGCTTTGGCAAACTGACCAGTGGCCAAGAACTGATAAGCATTCAAAATCTGGAATGCCTGATTCTGTTTATCCTGAACATCCAGTTCTTCATATTCATTGATGAAGTGTACCCAGCCATGCGTTTTAATGCGGTGCCATAGTTGCAACCATTGCAAACGTTTGGATTCCGGAAAACTCTGCAGTCCGTCCTCAATAAATATTCTGGAATCATGAAGTTCATCTTCTACCAACATATCCTGAATCATGATGATGAGCTGCAGCTCATCACCACGAGTACCCGGTAACGACTCGATTTCCCCCAGATCCACTTCAGGGAAATCTTTGCCAGGTTGCGCATACTCACTGCCCATAGCGGATTCCGGTTCTGCATCCTCAGTCGGTTCGGAGAAAGCTTTGGCCTGCGCTTTGAGTCGGGCCCGGATCTTCATAACCGCTTCCGCTCTGGGGATATGCAGTTCTTCGTTGGCTACTCGCAGTAAGTCAGAATAGTTAACCAATCCGAGTTCAACCAGTATCTGCCCGAGCAAACGCTGTTCGTGATTCTGCTTTTGAACACGCAAGGCCTTTTCCAACTGCTGCTGACTGATCAGCTTGCGGGCAACCAACAGACTGCCTAATTGCTGGTTGTTAACCATGGTATTTCCCCATAAGTGCGATACCGTATTCCATATTCAAACATTTGGCGTTCATGACCGCTATATATTATTAAAGTCTATATACCATTAAAGCCTCAGAATCGACTAATGGAAAATATTCATCCATTTGATAACAGAACTTCTCACTTGGTCACACTCCTGACTGACGCCTCAGAAACATCCCCAATACCGGTTTCAGAGATTCTATAACACCCCCACCCTGCAGATGTTTGTCATCAGGATTCTATTTTTTTATATTCTGCGATCATCATTGCGGTCACTACCATTATGTCTTTTATCGGTCATTTTGTCCGCGACTTAACAACTTTCATCGCCACCGAATCCAACGTTCAGAGTCTCTGTCGCTTTTTTCGTCTCTACCTAATGTCCAGAGGAGTTACACATGACACAAGCATGGACACATTCACTGCAATCGATCAACATCTGCCTGATTAATCAGTACTGAGGTTTTTTATGTTACATGTGGTGTTATTTGAGCCAGAAATTCCCCCGAATACCGGAAATATCATCCGGCTATGTGCCAATACAGGTGTGCAGCTGCATCTGATTCATCCACTTGGTTTTTCAATGGATGACAAACTACTTCGACGGGCAGGACTCGATTACCATGAATATGCCTCAATCTGTAATCATGACGACTGGGCATCTTTCCAACACAATTATGCCGAACAATGGCACGGCGACCCGAAACGGATCTTCGGCCTCACCACAAAAGCCACTCAATGGCCCAGCCAGACAACCTTCCAGGATAATGATGCATTGGTATTTGGCCCTGAGACCAGAGGGTTACCAGAAAGTATTCGTGATGGGTTGGGAATGACACAACTATTGAGGTTACCCATGCGGGAAAACAGCCGTAGTATGAATCTATCCAATGCAGTGGCGGTTATGGTCTATCATGTCTGGGGAGAACTTGGATATCCCAATGCAATATAGCTATTATTTTTGATAGCCTCTGGTCAGTTCATTACTCCAGATCTTTTGTGTGATGACACGCTATCGTAACAATGACCATAAGGCTTACTCATTATCCTGCCAGCCTTGGAGTCGTGATGAGATTGTTGAACTCCCGTCTTGCAAGACAATTGATGTATCGGGTAATACTGATCCTCGCAATCATTTCGTCTTCAGTGATTGTGTCCGAATTCTATCTTATTTACCGATTGCAGGTGGAAAATCAGTATCAAAGCATCAACCAGATGATGCGCACTCTGCGACCGATCCTATCTCAGTCACTCTGGAATTTTGATGATGAAGCCATCAACTCTCTGGCAAAAACCATGCTGCTAAATCCCCACGTCTCTGGCGTCATTATTAGCGATGATACTTTGAAGGTCATCGCCCAGTATGGCGAAATCACCCCTCTGCATAATCTTTCTTTTGCCGAAGAAGGACTACAATCGCAAAACAGTCGACTCATTTACTATAACCGTATTGTTTATCTGGGCCTGAAACCCAAAGAAATACTGATCGGTCATGTCGCTCTTACAATTACCAGTGAGGGCATCTGGGCAGGGCTCATGCCGGCGCTGAAAGTACAGACAAGCATTGGACTTCTGGCTCTGGCACTTACCGCTTTTTTTTACCACCGCATGCTGACTCGCAATATCTCCACACCAATCAGCAAGCTCAGCGAAGGTCTTGCTCACTATCGTGCCGGGCAAATTCATCTTGATGATATCTCCATTACTCATGATGGACTGCAGAACAACGAACTGTCTGATCTACTGCATCAATATCACCATCTACTGGAACGACTGAGGGAACGGGAAAAACAAATTATGTTGCATCACAAAAATTTGGAAGCAGAAGTACATCAGCGAACAGAACAACTACTCATCACAAATAATCATTTGCTCGAATCTTTGGAAAAACTAAAACTGGCACAGCAGGAACTGATCGAACAGGAACGGTTAGCTTCTCTCGGAGAGCTGGTCAGCGGAGTAGCACATGAAGTCAACACGCCTCTTGGAGTGGCTATCACCGCAAACAGCTTTCTCTGGGAAGAGATACAACAGGTCGCCAGACAACTCACTGAAAATGAACTGACCCGCACGCAAATGGACAGTTTTATGACTTCTGCCGAAGAATCCTGTCAGATTCTCAGCGACAACCTGAAACGCGCCGCAGAACTGATTGAAAGCTTTAAACAAGTTGCCGTCGACCAGACCCATGAAGAACTCAGAACAGTGCAACTGAACTCTTATATACACACGCTCGTACGTTCACTACAGCCACAGATGAAACGTTCACAAGTAACGATCAAACTGGATCTGGATGAGTCATTGACTGTCACAACCTATCCCGGAGCCATTGCACAGCTACTGACCAATCTAATTATGAACGCCTATATTCATGCCTATAATCAGGGACAGACAACCGGTGACATCGTTGTCTCCTGTCATCATGTGAACAACCTGATTCAACTTCAGGTCCGTGATTTCGGCACAGGCATGGACGCCGCCACCAAAGCTAAAGTCTACGAGCCATTTTTTACAACCCGTAGAAGCCAGGGCGGTACCGGCCTCGGCATGAACATTGTTTACAATCTGGTAACTCAGAAACTTCATGGCAAGATAGATGTTAAAACCGAACCAGGTAAAGGCACTGCTTGTCTGATTACTTTTCCAAGCAATACAGAAAGTCCCCCTTCTGCAGAATCAATGGAACGCCACTAACGAGACATCCATAAAAAAAGGAAGCAAAACTGCTTCCTTTTTTTATCATCCGGCAACCGCCGGGGTTGCCAAGCGATCAGAACTTACATCTGACCGTGGAAAGTACGGCTGATTACATCCTGCTGCTGTTCACGGGTCAATTTTACAAAGTTGACCGCATAACCAGATACCCGAATGGTCAGCTGCGGATATTCTTCCGGACGCTCCATGGCATCCAACAGCATTTCCCGATTCAACACGTTCACATTGACATGGTGGCCTGTGGCATTGAAGTAACCATCCAGAACACTGCTCAGGTTTTTCACCTGGGCCAGGCGCTCTTTACCCAGGGCTGCCGGTACCATGCTCATGGTGTAACTGATGCCATCCTCTGCGTGTTCATAAGGTAGTTTGGCCACTGATAACAGTGATGCCAGCGCACCTTTAGTATCACGACCATGCATCGGGTTGGCACCTGGTGCGAATGGTTCGCCGGCTTTACGGCCGTCCGGTGTTGAACCGGTTTTCTTACCATAGACAACGTTGGAAGTAATGGTCAGTACACTTTGCGTCGGTTTGGCATTCCGGTAAGTTGGGTTTTCACGAACATAGTCCATGAACTTCTCTACCAGAGCCGTAGCAATACTATCCACCCGCTCATCATTGTTACCAAATTTCGGGAAATCCCCTTCAATGACATAATCAACCACCAAACCGGCTTCACTTTTAACAGGCTTGACAGTGGCATACTTGATAGCACTCAAACTATCGGCTGCAATTGAAAGCCCGGCGATACCACACGCCATGGTTCTCAGCACATCACGATCGTGCAGAGCCATTAACGCAGATTCGTAAGAATACTTATCATGCATGTAGTGAATGATATTCAGAGCATTCACATAGGTACTGGCCAACCACTTCATGTAGTAGTCAAAGCGTTCCACCACTTTGTCATACTCCAGCACCTCAGCATCCATAACGGCCATTTCAGGACCGACCTGGGCACCGGACTTCTCATCACGACCACCATTGATCGCATACAACATGGTTTTTGCCAGATTGGCACGGGCGCCAAAGAACTGCATCTGTTTACCAATGGCCATTGCCGATACGCAGCAGGCAATGCCATAGTCATCACCAAACTTATCGCGCATCAGATCATCACCTTCATACTGAATGGATGATGTATCAATACTGACTCTGGAACAGAACTGCTTAAATCCTTCGGGTAACTGATTGGTCCACAGGACTGTCAGATTAGGTTCAGGAGCCGGACCCAGGTTATACAGAGTATGCAGGAAGCGGAAACTGTTTTTAGTCACCAGTGAACGACCATCCAATCCCATACCACCAATGGCTTCAGTTACCCAGGTTGGATCACCAGAGAACAACTCATCATATTCAGGGGTTCTGAGGAACCGTACCATACGCAGTTTGATCACCAGATCATCGATCAATTCCTGCGCCAGCTCTTCAGTCAAAACGCCACTTTTCAGATCGCGCTCAATGAAAATATCCAGGAAGGTGGACACACGGCCAAAGCTCATTGCTGCACCATTCTGACTCTTCACTGCTGCCAGATATGCAAAATAAGTCCACTGTACGGCTTCGGTTGCATTTTTGGCTGGTTTGCTGATATCAAAGCCATAGCTCTGTGCCATCACTTTCATTTCCTGCAAAGCTTTTATCTGCTCGCTCAGTTCCTCTCTCAGACGAATGATATCTTCATCCATATTTGCAGGAGCGCTTGCTGCTTTTTCAGCCTTTTTCCCTTCAATCAGACGATCAACACCGTACAACGCTACCCGACGGTAATCACCAATAATACGGCCACGACCGTAGGCATCAGGTAAACCAGTAATCACACCCGCCTTACGACAGGCCAGAATTTCAGGAGTATACGCATCGAATACACCTTGGTTATGGGTTTTGCGATGAGCATAGAAAAACGCTTTTGTGACCGGATCCAGTTCACGGCCATACACCTCACAACTTCCTTCAACCATACGAATACCACCATATGGCATGATAGCGCGCTTGAGAGGCTTATCAGTTTGCAAACCGACGATCTTTTCCAATGACTGGTCAATATAACCGGCCGGATGAGAAGTGATGGTCGCTGGATTGTCCACGTCAAAATCCAATGGACCGCCCAGACGGTTTTCTTCTTTCATCAGCTCCATGACCTGTGCCCAGACTTTTTGGGTACGATCAGTGGCAGCAGCCAAAAATTGATCATCACCGTCATAAGGAGCGTAATTTAACTGAATGAAATCACGGACATTGATTTCCTGCTGCCAGCTTCCTGCCACAAAGCCTTCCCAGGCTTCTTTAGCACCTACACCTGCGGCAAAATCGTCTGTATACATGAACATCTCCTCGGGAAATATTTATAAAAAAAACTGGTAAAAAAGGAGAGTCCGGGTCGAGTCAGCAATTAGATGAAACATGAAAGCCGAGCCTCGAAGAGCGATACATTCCTGAACGTATGTTACAGATTACCGATAACAGCTGGACAGGCCTGGCACGAACTCTCCCGATTGATCAGATCACCCGATCAATTTACACCGGAAAGATTAGACCTTAGTCGGCGATTCGAATTGACACAGATCACCCTGACAATCAATTTTGTAATAAAACTACGTTTTTTATCGGCCAACCCCGTTTGTGATTTTCCTATGCGCGAAATTACGCAAAACCCCCATAAAAACAGGGGTTCAGGATAGCAGACAATGAATATTCGCTATTGAGAACAATCCGTTATCAGCGAAATTACGCAAAAATAGCCCTTGACATTTATTATTTTGTAATTTTATTACAGCATTATTATGTCAGTGGTAATGACACAAATCTGCTATCGTTAGCACTGCACCATCACCAGGAAATCCAAGCTTGTCGTCCCTTACTTTGATAATGCTCTCTGCTCTGCCAGTCTATTCAAATTCCCAGCCAGTAGATCAAATTACCCAGCCATTACAATGGGCTACAGATACATTTGCCATGTCAGAATTGTGCCCACCAGAAGACGACTATATTCGCTGGAACTATCAAACAGAGCATCTAGTACAAACCCGAAAAGCAAAGCACATCAATGACAACAACACATTAACAATAGAGCAGTCCATTACAGACAACTCGCGATTTGGCTTACAGATCAATCATCAGAATGCACTCTGGCGCTATAAACTTGGTGACCAGTTTCTCAAGTCTGACACCTCCAATTCGACAGTGACGGGCTCCTGGAAGGGCGAGTGGCATAACCAGATGCTATCTGGCCAGATTGGTCCGGAACTGCTAAATATTAGCACCCACATCTCAACCAATACCGAGCTTGGTTACTATCACAGTCGTAAGCATTACGATTTTAATTACCAGGATGATTTTGGTCGAACGGCCACACTGTCCTCGTCGGTTCAGGGGATCTATAGCCGCTGGAACAATTGTCACCAGCGTTTGGATATTTTAGTGGGTGACCGGGATTTCAATATTTCAGCATGGTTGACTAACCGCTCAGAACGACCGGTATTTCAAATCAAATTATCCCATCATCCAATTCAACTTAAGGAAGACAACAAGCTGACCCACACTGAAGGTTATCTGACAATGTGGTCTGCCAGTTTTGAAATACTGCCGCTATTATCCAACGGCAGCATCGGTCTCCATGCCAACGCCATACAGCTTGACCAGAGCGGCCAGGTGTGGAGTGGTGATGAGATTACCGGGAACAACTATATTACTGAGGTTCAGCAGGTGAATGGCAATATCAGCGCGCTCAGCCAGGGTATTCATGCAAACTGGCACGGGTTCAACGAGCCCTGGAATACCACGTTCATTTTAGGTGCCAGAATTGATTATTGGCAGATCAATGGAGAGCTACAAGCCTGGCAGCCATTATTCGAAGGCAGTATCGTGACGCTCACAACACTTGACCAACAACCAACTCAGGAGTCAGCCCTGACGACGACCCTGACAATGACCATCAGCAAACGTTGGCACGACCTCGAACTGCAATTATCGACCAGCCAGCTAATCGGGCTTGACTCCCAGAAAGCAGACAACTCCAACAACTACCGTGCAGCACACTATAATCTGAGGATGCCTGTCAAACCAACGACACCACCATCAACCAAACACCTTCATAAAGGCCTAGGTGGTAATCTGAGCGCCATCACCATCCAATACCATTTCTAAAACACAACAGCTCAACATTACTTACTTTTGTTTACTGACGGTTTGCTGACATAATTGGAACTGCTACTATTCGCAGTTACATTTTCCTCCAGGCAAATCTCTATTCTCCTAATGGAATGGGTTGCTGATGACCAATAACAGCTCTTATTTAAAATAAGGAAGCATACAATGAAACTCGTCAAATACACTCTGCTGGTATGGGCAGCCCTTGCCCTGTCTGCCTGTAATAGTGGTGGTAATGACTCTAAAGGCAGTACCCAGCAGTCAAGAACCAAAGAAGAAGTACTGACCCCATTTCTGAAACAGTTTAACCAGTTTTTTTTATCCCAGGGAGAAGCCGCTAATTACGTATTAGATTCAATATACTACAACGAATTGCTGAGTAATTTTTACAGTTCCGCCTTGGAAGATAAGCTTCATAATGTGCATATTTATCTGGAAGGCTGGAGCGACTCTGACATCCGCAAAACCGGAGAAGTGCTTGCCAACATGCTCGATATGCAACACCTGAGCGACAATCAGTACTTACTGACCTTTAACACTGACAACGCCTGTGCCGACGCCAGTGTGAGAAATGAATGTATCAGCGCCCTGAACCATTACGCCATCACTGCCAACTATATTTCCAGTACAGATGGCTCGCTAATATTCAAATATGATGGCGACCCTATACTCGAACTCGAATATGGTGCCAACTCTGATCATTTCAGCATTACAGTTGATCTTGAAGAATCCATCAACCTGCTGGCACAGCTTGGATATGACCGGAGCTCTCTGCCCGATAGTCTGGAAGGTAAGGCGAGCTATTCTGTTACCACAGCGAATAGTGGTCACATCAAAATAAGCTTAGCCACCCCTGAAGCGATCCATTTCTACAATAACGGTAATGACCTGAGGCTTCCCCAGAGTGATCAGCTTTTAACGATTGAAACCGATGAGCAGTCTGGGCAGCTAAAACTGAGTATACAGCTGAATGACGAAATCACATCTCTCTTCTACTACGATGGTTCACTTGGCGAGGAGTGGCGGGGGTCCTTATTCGGCGATGATATTCATCTCGATCTTACCCTGGACAACACCAATAACTCCCTTGCGATTAACAACAGCTCGATTAATAAGTTGGACATATATTTGAGGGACAGAAGGCTAACCTTCCTGGAAACAAGCCTGACCCCGTTCAACGGTATATTCCAGAAAATCAACGATCCATTTTATGGCAACATTTATCAAATCAGCATTGATGACAACACTGCCTGGAGCTTCTACGGTGACGACATGAACGCTTACGACGAGCCTGTTAGCAACGGCATAAGCGACGGTAATCTCAATCTGGAATATGCCGTCACGGGCGGTACCATCTTACAAAAGTCTTTTACAAGCGAGTTTGAGGCCGGCCGGACGAACCGGGTTGTCTCAGGTAAGTTAAAAGCCTACAAAGCTGTTGACGGCCGTGTCATCATAGACGACGAAATCCTGTCTGCCGGGGACACATTCTGAGCAGATTCTCCCTCTACCGGCAGGCTTTTAAGCCTGCCGGTTATCCTCGCTAAAATAAGTCCATAAACCGGTAATACATCATCCCCAGAGCCAACAGGGGCGAGCGCAATAACGGTCCACCGGGAAATTTCATATGCCGAATTCGTTCAAATACTTCGATCCGGTTGCTTTCAAGACAAATACATTCAGCCACCAACTGGGCTGCAATGTGAGTGGCGGCAACCCCATGACCGGCATAAGCCTGAGCATAATAAATATTAGGGCGCAAACGCCCTATCTGCGGTAAACGGTTAGCACCGATCCCAAGCATCCCCCCCCATTCGTAATCAATCTTTACATCCTTCAGCCACGGAAACAAACGCACCATACGGGGCTGAATAATGGCCTTAATCGACTTGGGGTCACGCCCGGAATAGGTGCAGCGGCCGCCAAACAACAACCTGTTGTCTGCACTTAAACGATAGTAGTCCAGGGCAACATTCTGATCACAGACTGCCGTGTTTTGCGGCAGAATGCGCTTGCACTGCTCATCACTCAGAGGCTCGGTCGCGACGATATACGTGCCAGTCGGCAGCACTCTTGAGTCCAACTCTGGATGCAACCCAGTCACATAGCCATTGGCACAAATTACCAATTGACTGGCATTCACCAAACCTTTTTCTGTGTAGATTCTGACCCGTTCACCTTCCTCGATGCGAATGACGGGACTATCCTCAAATATCTGCACCCCTGCGGCTGCGGCTGCGGCTGCCTCTCCGGCAATCAGATTCAGCGGATGTAAATGCACTCCGCCCCGATCCAGCAAACCGCCAATATAAGCATCCGTACCGACCACCTCGCGAATTCTATCCGCCGGGATCAACTCCATGTCATACCGGTAACCGACTGACTTCAGCCATTCATAGTCCTCGCTGAAATCTTTCATGTGACGAGGCTTGGTCGCAAGATCACAACTCCCCCGCTGAACATCGCAGTCAATACCGAAACGCTGAATACGGTCCAATACTACGTCTACGGCTTCCAGACCCATTCTGGCAATCGTGTCCACACCCTGTTCACCGATCTGGTTACGAAACTGCTCCAGATCATGACCAATTCCTCTTAGAACCTGTCCGCCATTACGGCCCGAAGCTCCCCAGCCAACTTTCCTCGCCTCCAGTACAGCAACCGACCTGCCTCTGTCCGCCAGTTCAATTGCGGTATTGATACCACTGAAACCGGCTCCGATCACACAGGTGTCAACATCAATAGAGTGTCGCAGCAATGAATAGTTCTGGGGATAGCGTAGGGTGGCAAAATAATAAGAATCAGGATGTTGATCACTGTGTATGGAAGGATTCAGATACATATAAAAACCTGCTGTATAGATTTGCCGGAAATTTTTGACACAGCTCTATGCCACTTGCAAGCAGCATGTTACATTTCTGACTTCATCGCAGCTGATCAGCTGCGATGTTTATTCCTTTCCCATAGAGAAAACTGTCACTGTGAATTTTGATCTTTTCCAAACCTATGACGCCCTGATCTTCGATATGGACGGCACCCTGGTTGAAAGCGGGCCACTGCACGAAGAAGCCTGGACCCGTACCCTCAAAGCATTCGGATTACCAATCATAAAACCGATGATGCGGGCTTTGTGCGGCGTTCCCACCAAAGAAACTCTGGAAATCATTGCTCAGAAGACCAATACACCACTTCGCGTTAGTGTCACTGAAATGAATGATTTCAAAGAAACCATTGCCAAATCCCTCATGCACGATTACGTCAAGCCGACACCAATCGCCGATATTGCACGCTACTTTTACGGCAAAAAGCCCATGGCTGTAGGCACCGGTGCCTACACGGAGGAGGCAAAAGCGATACTAACAATATGCGGCCTTGATCACCTGTTTAATGCCATTGTAGGTGCCGACCAGGTTGCTAATCCCAAACCAGCACCGGACGTTTTTTTACGGGGCGCTGAACTGACTGGGGCGACTCCTGAAAAATGTGCAGTTTTTGAGGATGCAGAACTGGGCCTCCAGGCAGCAAGAGCGGCTAATATGACCGCCTATGACGTACACGAACATTTTGGTTATGTAAACGAATATTTTCTCGACTGAAACCGACAAGCCGAACATGGAACTTTTGCCGTATCAGAGCGAGGATACGGTTTTGCCCGAAACAACCATTCTCTCCCGGTTCCTACTCCTTAAGTAGCACTTTATTCCGTCATTTCTGACTTGCACCAGCAATTGACCTGAAGGTAAGGTGATGCTTGACGCATCATATAAACCGATATTCATTGTCGGCATTACCTGCGTCCTTATAAAACAACAACAAAAATGCATTAATGAAGGTATTTAGGTATGAAACTCTGGTGGTTGATGACCCATCGCCCTGAGTGCAGCTACACCCAACTCAAGCAACGTGGCTGTCTGGCAATTTACTGGAAAGATTTAGGCTCTCTGGACCGATATATCCGGGTTCGCAATGGCTGGGAACGGCAACTGAAAACCTATATCCAGGTCAAAGGTGACGTGGTCTTCGGCCAGAATCCAAAATGGCGCAAGGATTATCGGGAGCTGGATCAGGTGCCGCAGGCATTTATGAATTTTCTATCCATCAAAGCGGGTGATCTGGTGATTGCCCTTGAGGCTGGGGCCGCCACTCAACTCGGTAGAACTGAGGCTTTGGGAGTAGCGGAAGTGACTCAGGACACATTAAACAGCTATCGCTATGATGATCGTTTTGACTATGCGCACAGCGGTAGTCATGGACTGACCTGGCATGATTGGGACCGCATCCATTTTGGCGAACCCAAACTGCCGAAAAAGCCATTTATTTCCGTCACAGAGGACAACGGCCAGGAGTTCGAACGGGCACGCCAGGCACTTGACTATCTTAATAACCGGAGTCCGGCCTGAGCCAGATACTGGTGTCATGGAACGCAGCGCCGCCAGCCGGATACCCGGGCTCTGACGAGGTCAGCAGATTGATCCCCTGCCCCTCGATAAATGATTCATCCGGCCAAAGTCCTTCAACAACCACGGTGTCAGCATGTTGTCCGGTCGCCGCCTCCGCTACCAGCAACACTGATCCTTGAGCATTACCAATACGGACACGCGCTCCATCAGCCACCCCCATACGGTTCAGCACATCGACATGAATCCGGGCTTTTGGCTGCTGCTCTTTTTTACGAGAAGAGGCTATTTCATTGAAACTGGAATTAAGAAAGTTTTGTGCTGGCGCCGTTACTAATCTGAAAGGATACTGCTCTGAGGTCTCATCTGTCACCGCCCAGTGATCAGGCAAATCCGACATACCCGGTGCCTTTGCGCCTAACGATGCCCAGTCCGCACGAAAATGGAACTTGCCATCAGCATGGAGAAAGCCATTCAAAAAATGTGATTCCGCAAATGGGGTGCTCACGTCCAAACCCCGCTGATCATGAATTTCCTGTGCACTTGGGTAACCGGATGCTTTTAATGATTCATCCAGAATATCCCAGGCATTCATATCAAAACTGCGGTGCTTCACTCCCAGGCGCAGTCCAAGAGCACTGATCACCTCATGATTGGAACGACACTCACCCGCTGCCGGCACCACCTGTCGGGCCACCTGCAAAACCGCATGGCCGCCAGGATTATAAATATCATCATGCTCCAGAAACATTGTGGCAGGTAAGACAATGTCAGCCATCTGCGCAGTTTCAGTCATAAACTGCTCATGTACGCAGACAAACAAATCTTCACGACCAAAACCCGCCCGGACTTTGGCCGATTCGGGAGCCACGACCACTGGGTTGGTATTCTGAATCAACATGGCCATGACCGGAGGACCACCACAGAGAGCCTCACTATCACCGGTAAGAATATCGCCAATACGAGACATATCGAGCGTTCTGATTCCTGGCTGTTTCAGCTCTTTAGCTTCAATCAGTTGCATGTCCACCTTAGCCAGAGCACTGACCGAAAACAGCGCACCACCGCCCTCCACGGCCCAGGCACCGGTGACTGCTGGCAGGCAGGACACAGCATGCATATTGACCGCGCCGTTGCGGGAGCGCGAAAAACCATAGCCCAAGCGCAAATACGATTTTTTTGTACCACCATATAAATGTGCGAATGCTTCTATCGCCTCAACGGTCAATCCCGTAATGGCGGCAGCCCAGACCGGTGTTTTATCCCGCAAATGCTGCTCCAGTGCCTCCGGTTCATCGGTATAACGCTTCAGATAGTCCCAATCGGCATACCCATCCCGAAACAAGACATGCATAACCGCACAGGCCAGCGCGCCATCCGTACCCGGACGGAGCGCCAAATGTACATCCGCACGCTGGGCGGTTTTATTAAAATAAGGGTCCACCACCACTAACTTGGCACCATTACGCATACCCTCCAGCGCATGACTCATCACATGCACCTGCGTGGAAACCACATTGGCTCCCCATATCACAATGACTTCAGACTTCGCCATTTCGCGTGCATCAACGCCATTAAAACCACCGGCTCCGGCCTGCCAACCTGGATTAGACAAACCGACACATATCGTGCCGGCCATATTGGAATAGCCCTTGGCATGGCGCAGACGGTTAATCCCCTTGCGCATCAGCAATCCCATCGTCCCGGCATAAAAATAAGGCCATACAGCCTCTGCACCATACTGCTGTTCCACCCTGGTAAAAGCTTCAGCCACAGTATCCAGCGCCTCATCCCAGGATATTCGCTCAAACTGACCACTGCCTTTTGGGCCAACCCGTCTGAGAGGATGTAATAATCGCTCCGGGTGATACATCCGCTCCTGATAGCGGGCCACCTTGCCGCAAATCACCCCACCGGTATATGGCAGATCTTTAGAACCTTTTACTTTGCCAATGCGATGGCCATCAATACGTTCGACTTCCAGAGCACAAACACTGGGACAATCGTGAGGGCAAACGGAGTAGACAGTTTCTTGGGTCATTTGATGAGGCTCTTTCTCTACGGGACGCTGAAGTTTACAACAGACCCGCTAAACAATTGCAAGTGTAAACAGTTCCTGTTCGTAATAGTCAGGATTACTGGCATGATAGAACTCAACAGAACAAATTCTGAAAAAATTCAATGCTTTAGAAGATCCATCTCAGACACTTTCTTGTGACCCCAAAGAGACAAGTGTTATGATCCCGCCTCAATTATTTTTACATATTGTCACCAGCATCAGATGCCAGTAAGCATTTCTTTATTTGGGCTGTCGAATGATTATCGGAATAACGAAACTGTTTAACTATTACACAACCGATTACACTGATGCCATCACTTGCCGGTCACTGATCCGCAGGTTCTGTTGATATGTCTACATCCACCCGCACTCCACTACAAGTCACATGGTCGGTTTGGAAAGCACTGTTCCTACGTGAAGCATTAACGCGATTGTTATCCGGTAGGGCACAATGGTTTTGGCTGCTGCTGGAGCCGGCGTTTCATGTGGTTTACATGACGTTTATTTTTTCGGTTGTTCGAGTCAGGCATGTTGGAGGGATTGATACGGCTATATGGCTCATGATGGGGATGTTGGCGTTTTTTATGTTTAAACGCACATGGGGCCAACTGACTAATGCCATTGATGCCAATAAATCACTTTTTGTGTATCGCCAGGTAAAACCCATCGACACAGTATTGGTCCGTGCTGCGCTCGAAGGCATCATTATGTTATTTGTCATTATCATCCTCTTATCCGGATTAGCATTATTGGGCAAAGAAGTTCAACCGACTGATCCACTCAGACTTATCGGAGCGCTCTGGGGTTTGTGGTTGCTTGGTACCGGGCTAGGTTTAATGACATCTGTTGCCACGGAACTGATTCCCGAAATTGGAAAAATTATAAACTTAATCACTATGCCTCTTATGTGGATCTCGGGCGTGATGATTCCACTGACATCAATTCCACAGCCCTATCGCGACTGGCTGTTATTCAACCCCGTGGTTCATGGCATTGAGTCGGCCAGGTTAGGTTTCGCCGGTTACTATCATACATTTCCAGAGTTGGACGAGAGCTTTCTGTTTAAATGTGCTCTGGTGTCGATGTTTTTTGGACTTGCGTTGCATCGACGCTTTGCTCTGAGGATGATGATGCAATGATTATCGTTGAAAACGTTCACAAGCGATATCAAACTCCGTCAGGCCCTGGTCCATGGATATTGCAAGGAGTTAGTCTGACTATCCCTCCCAAACTTAATGTGGGCCTGATTGGCCATAATGGTGCAGGAAAATCAACGTTGCTGCGAATGATTGGCGGGGTAGACGAACCCAACAGAGGCAATATTGAACGCCATTGCAGAGTCTCATGGCCCATGGGCTATGGTGGTGGACTGCAAGGCTCATTGACTGGCAGACAGAACACTAAGTTTGTTTGTCGCATCCACGGCCACAATGACGATATTCCGGAAAAAATCCAGTTCGTTCAGGATTTTGCTGAAATAGGAAAAGCCTTTGAAAGACCCGTTAAAACTTATTCATCCGGGATGAAATCACGCCTGCAATTTGCCCTCTCCATGGCGTTTGATTTCGATGTTTATATTTCTGATGAAGTAACTGCTGCCGGAGATGCAGCCTTTCGACAAAAGGCTGCCGATGCATTCAAACGCATAGCAGATCATGCCAGCATCATTATGGTTTCCCATGGAGAGGGAACACTCAAACAATTCTGTACCGCTGGAGTATGGCTCCATCAAGGCAAAGCCCTCTGGTTCGATAATATTGATGATGCCCTGTACGCCTATAAAAACAGCTACCAACTATGACAACAAACCATTCAAAACATCTGTTCACACGAATGTTAAAACGCAATAAAACAATATCTATAGCACTGATTATATGCATACTCAGTACAATTTACTGGCTGGCAATCGCTTCTGATCGTTACGTATCAACAGCTCAAATTATTATTCAACGTACTGACCTTTCCAGCGGCCAATCATTTAACTTCTCCAGCCTGCTAGGGGCCAGTAGCGGTGCCAACAGGAGTGAACAACTCTTAATGCGGGAATACCTGCTTTCGATTGATATACTAAAAAAACTCGATAAAGCACTGCATATACGAGCCCACTACAGTGATCCCCGCTGGGATAGACTCTCACGATTGCAACAGAAAGACACCTCTATCGAAGAATTTCATCAATATTACCTTTCCCGGGTCAGTATTGAACTGGATGAATACTCTGGTCTGTTAGTGATTCAATCACAGGCTTTTGATCCCCAAACGGCTCAGGCCATCACCAATTTTCTGGTACATGAAGGGGAAATTCATATGAATCAGTTGGCTCATGACCTTGCACAAAACCAGGTCAGCTTTCTGGAAACCCAGGTAACCGAAATGTACCAACAAGCCCAACAGGCCAGACAAGCGGTACTGGATTTTCAAAATGAAAAAGGGCTGATTTCACCTGAGGCTACTGCCGAAAACATTTCCGCCATTATCGGTTCACTACAAGGTCAGAAAGCCGAACTGGAAACTGAGCGCCAGGCTCTTGAAGCTTATTTGGTGCCAAGTCACCCGAATGTTGCCAAGATCACCCAGCAAATTGCGGCCATAGATAAACAAATCGAGCAGGAACAGGCAAAATTGACCGCCCCAGATGGCAATACTCTGAACCTCACCGTTGAAGAGTTTCAGCGACTGCAACTGCAAGCTGGATTCGCCCAAGACATTTATAAGTCAGCGTTACTGGCACTGGAAAAAGGCCGGGTAGAAGCAACCCGCACCATACAAAAAGTTTCCATCATCCAAACACCCACGCTCCCGGAATACCCGCTTGAGCCCAGACGGCTGTATAATGCGACCGTATTTATTTTGTTAACCTTCATGTTGGCCGGAGTGATTCAATTGCTGATCGCCATTGTTAAAGACCATAAGGATTGAGTACATGCCTTTGTCGTTTATTAAAGCAAGTTTTATCTCTTTACTTATCTTGATATCGTGCATGGCAGCCGCACAACAATCGATACCACAGCCAATTCCGAATGGTTCAGACTCACAACAGCTGCCCGGATCATCTTACAACAACATAAAAAATGGTTTGGATGGCCCTACCATTAAGCCCCAATCACCACAATATTTTGACTATTCAAACAATATCGCCTCGGACGTGTTTGGCTCTAACCTGTTTACCGGTTCCTTCGCCCGTCAGGGGGCCACTCAGTTCAATCCGGATTATGCCATCGCCATTGGCGATAAAATTCAGGTACGGCTCTGGGGAGCTTTCGAATACGGCGATCTGCTGACTGTTGACCCACAGGGCAATATATTCATTCCCAATGCGGGTCCGATCAGTGTTGTAGGTATCCGCAATAAAGATCTGCAGCAATTAGTGGAATCGTCTATCACCAAAGTATTCAAAGCCAATGTCTATATTTATGCCAGCCTGGCTGCGGCACAGCCGGTTAGAGTATTTGTCAGTGGCTTTGTAAACCGTCCTGGATTGTACAGCGGCACCAGTATGGATAGCCTATTACATTACCTGGACCAGGCCGGTGGCATCGATACGGAACGGGGGTCGTTTCTGGATGTTGAAGTCAAACGGGGTCAACAAACCCGAGCGACCGTCAACCTTTATAATTTCCTGTTGAATGGCACCATGCCGGTTATCCAACTGGGTGACAGTGACGTGATATTTGTAGGACCACGGCAAAATACCGTCAAAATCAGCGGACTTACCGAAAATGCGAAACGCTTTGAGTTTTCAGACAAGACCCGTTCAGTCGCTGATCTGATCAAAATAGCGAAACCCAATGCCGAAGCTACCCATGTACGCATTATCCGCAATACCGGTACCATTCGTAATGTCGATTACTACCCCTTGAGCGATGCATCCAAAGTCATGCTCAAAAATGGGGATGAATTGGAATTTACCGCTGATAAAAAAATTGGCACGATTACCGTAAGAGTGGAAGGAGAACACGAAAGTTCGCAGGAATATGTACTCCCCAATGGTGCCAAGCTGGGTGATTTGTTGAGCCAGATACGGTATTCAGACCGATCGGATAAAGACAACCTGCAGCTATTTCGCCACAGTGTGAAGGATCGCCAAAAACAGATGCTGGAAACCTCGTTAAAAAGCCTCGAAAGCGCTGCATTAACGGCTCGCTCCGGTACCAGTGACGAAGCCATTCTACGCAAAGAGGAAGCATCACTTTTGCTTCAATGGGTAGACAGAGCCCGAAAAATAGAGCCTAAAGGTCAGGTGGTCATCGCCGATTCAGATAGACATAATGATCTATTGCTGGAAAACGGAGATGTCATTAAGGTGCCAACTAAAGATGGTTTAGTTCTGATCAGTGGAGAAGTATTATTTCCAAATGCGATAGCCTTCAATGAGAAATACAAACTCAAAGATTACATAAAAAGTGCTGGAGGCTATACCCAGAACGCCAACACCGCTCGTATTGTTGTAGCGCATCGTAATGGCAGCTTCACCGAAGTAAACGGCAAACGCGGATTATTTAGCAGCAACAAAAACATTCAGGTTGCTGCAGGCGATGAAATATTGGTACTGCCAAAAATCAGCGTCAAATCACGGCAAATACTTAAAGATATGACACAGATTCTTTATCAAATTGCTGTTAGCGCCAAAGTTGCTCTAACCATATAGGACAATAACACCGTTACAATTGACAAAGATCGAGGGAGCGTCACAAGGTGTGTGCTCGTTCCTTTACTGGCAACACATAATCAGGCAACAGGATTTATGCAAAAAATCATTATCTCCAGTACTCATGGTTGTGAATGGCACATATTATTGCCACTGCTAAAACAGCTTAAAAACTTAACACAAAGCTCCTCGCAACAATCAATAGAGCATGAGTCTATATCCAGGGTTAACTCCCAGAATGGCTCGGAACAACATGAACTCCTGGCATATGATACCGACTTTGATTTTTATCGGGATGCATTAATGCTGGAAGGGCTTAGTGATACCAATAGCCTGTTTATCCTGTTATACCAATCGCCAGCCATAGGCTTAATGAACGCCATTACCCAACAGGGTAATAGCTATCAGTTTTTGTCGGACTGGATGGGAAGCGCCAGATGCCTGACGGGCTTCTTCAAACGAAACAGAAAAAACTGTCTGGTAATCGACCTTGAAGCGGCCAGACAAGATATAAACAGCTTCGCGACCTGTTTACAGCAGCATGGCGTCGAAACAGGAGATCTGGATATACCAGGATTGACTATAGATAACAAAGCCTCCCGCCCAATGAACAATTACCTGGTAGCAACGCTGATCACCAAACACCATGCCGATGTATACGATGTATTTGGTGAACTGCAGGCTTGCTCCAGCATGCAGTCGGATTCGAAAGAATTTGGACTTGCAGATGCAGTGACAGCACTCAAACAAATCGAGCATCAAAACCGTCACCAAAATGAGTTACTGAACCAGATTCATCAACACCAGCAGCAACTTGAAAATATAAGAACCACCTGGGAACTCAAATATAACGAAACGCTGGCTCACCTGGAAAATCTTACTCAGCAATTGGAGCATGAAAAATCCAGCAACCAAAAGCTGTTGACGGAACAATCCCGAATTCCGGAATTACAACAGGCAATCAATAGATTGGAATATCAACTGGCCGAAAGTGATCAACAGAACAAAGAATATAACAGTGAAAATCAGCTGCTGATACTTCAGATACAGCAATTACAGGAAGAACTGGCTCAGCTGGAAAGTATTACGCAACAATTGGAACAAGAGAAATCCAGCAACCAAAAACTTTTGGCGGAACAGTCCAGAATTCCGGAATTACAGCAAAAAATCGATAAACTGGAACATAATCTGGCCGAAATTGATCAGCAAAACAAAGAATATGACAGTGAAAATCAGCTGCTGACGCTTCAGGTACAACAACTCCAGGAAGAGCTTGAGCAAACATTTCTGGAAGCCAAGTCCCAAGGAGAACAAGCCAAGGAGAGCCAGAGTAGTCTACAGCAGAAAGATCAACAGATTAAACAGCTGCAAACAGAAATCGACACACTAAAGAATAACCCACGTGCTGATACTTCGCCGGTTACCGAACTGGAAAGTGAAAATGAATTATTATTACTACAGGTCGCTCAGTTACAAGAAGAACTGGAACATTACTTTTTAGATAATGAAGCGAAAGAAAAACAGATTCGCACGCTTAAAAAGAAACAGGTAGTAAGCAATAGCACAAATATACCTGACAAGACGGGAAAAAAGGTCAATAAAAACCATTTACGCATCCTGTTCCATGCTGACTGGTATCGTAAAACTGCAGGCAAACATATGCGTCCTCTTTCCCATTATTTGCACAAAGGATGGAAAAAAGGCTTATCGCCACACCCTCTCTTTGACCCCACCTACTACTTAAAGGCCAACGAGCTTGAGTCGCTGAACATGAATCCATTGCTCCATTTTTTGAGCCAGGGCGCCAAACTGGATATGTCACCTCATCCTTTGTTTGATATTGAGTGGTATCTCAACCGATACCCTGATGTTGCAGAAAGCGGAATGAATCCGCTGGTACACTTTATTAAATTCGGTTTTGCCGAAGGCCGGGACCCAAGCCCCAAGTTTAACAGCCGTTGGTATCTCGATACTTATCCAGATGTTCGAGAGGCCGGCATGAATCCTCTACTTCACTATGTCACTTCAGGCCAGGCTGAAGGACGCCAGATCATGCACAGCTACTAGAGAAACCGATGAACAGGATCTCGCAGACTCTCGACCTTGTGATTATGGACCCTGCGCTGGGTATCTGCGAGGGCCATCACGCCGGTTTTATTGAGGCTTTGGGACAAACACTCCCCTCCCTACCTGAACAAAAGAGCGTCATAATCGTATGTCATCATGACATTAATGAGCAAACTGCGACAAAGCTGACACAACAAGGTTTCAGGGTTGCTCCACATTTCAAGGTGGACTTTTACCACAACCTCAACAAGCCTTATTCAAGCAGTACAGAAAAAAGCACTTTCGTTAGAGAGCTGGCAAAACAATACATCAGTATTATTCAGAACCGTAATAGCCAAAGTCTCTATTTGTACCACACAATGAACTGGGATCACTGTCAAGCCATCAACCTGGCACTCACTTATCTGGTTGAAAGAAAATGTAGTTCATTAGGTCACCATGTACTCTTGCTTATGTTTCATTGTGGAATCAATCACCTGGGGCACACCACACATCCACTGATAAAAATGCAATTTAAAGCAGCTCTCAAAAGACTAGCCAAACTGAAATCCGTCAGCCTTCAAACCAGCAATGCTGAATATCTAAACAGCTACAATCAACTTTTGGCGCCGGCAAAAGACTTAAAACTACACCCAAATATTTTTGCCGGAGCCAACGATAATGGAAAGACTCCCAAAAAAGCAGATAGATCAACAGATACATCCCCTATCATCTTATATATGGGAGATATCAAGGCAGAGAAGGGATTCCTCAACTTACCAAATCGTCTGAAACAACTGCTCCCAAAAGTGGACACCTCTATTATTATTCAGTATTCAGGTAAGTTACCGGCTGCTCCAGTTTTTAAACAGTGCCAGCAAGAGCTACAAAACATGGCCGCCCAGCATCCCAAAATTGAGCTGATACCGCATTTCTGGAACCAACAAGAACTTCATAAAGCACTGGCACATGCATCTTTGCTCGTGATGGACTACGATCCGACTGTATATGCAGAAAAAACTTCGGGAACATTATGGCTCTCCGCGTCCTATCGGTTACCAATAGCTTTAAACGGGCATTCCTGGCTAAACCGCGAAGCTGATCGTTTAGGACTATGCTGGACAACTATTGACGACATCCATAAGGTAAAGAGCCAGAGACATAAGACAGCGCAGATACCAGAAAACAGTTACAAACAAGAACTGGAAACGCCATTCTGGACGTGGCTGAACAACACCTATCATTCTATGACTGAGTGCACATCATGTTAGAACTGATCAAACAATGTAATAAAGTGGTCGCCATAGGAGCAGATGTACTTTTTGGGCGTCTGGACGAACTGCTTGATAGCAATATCCAGATCTTGCTGGCCGCACCTGAGCTCAAACAACGGCCCGTAGGTAACCATATCACTTACCACGAGCAATGGATCAGTGACCACAATAACGAAATCACTCAGTATCAGTTTAACTTAAAGCACATGCACACTCTCCGGCCAGCAAACCAGATGCTGACACTGTATCCTGGGTTAAAAGTTGAACAGATGCGCAGTGTGCAACCTGTTAGCGCTTCTGACTTCATAAAAAAAATTACGCTTAACGCAGAAGAGAAAAACGGTCTGATTGTCGACATGCTGGGAGAAGAACACTCCATTCTGAAAAACCTGATCGATACTCAAGCGTTAAAAAACTTTAGTGTTATTGTTCTCGTCAGCTACGACACAGAACTATTTGATGACCAAAGACCTCATTCTCAATTATTAGAGATTTTGGAACAGAACGGGTTTGACTGTCTTTCCACAGAAGAGGACAAAAGCTCAGACCTCGGAAAACACCTGACACTGTTTAGACAAAATACGTTAATCCCACAACTGCTTCAGCTGAAAGAGAATCTGCAGCTATCTCAGCAGGAAAACGAAGAACTGCGAACAAAAATAAAAGACCTTCAGGACAACCATAAATCGGTACAAAACACGGTTGAACAACAAATACAAAAGTTAGAAGAGCAGCAAGTACACTCTCAACAACTCAAGAGCGAACTGCAAGCTGCACAACAAAAAAATGAAGCTCTTGAATCGAATACTGCTTTACTGGAAAAACAAGCCAAAAACCATGAATCTGTGATGGAAGAAAATCTTTTACTTAAAAAACAAGTCACAGAACAGGATAACCGTATCCATCAACTGGATACTGAAAATAAAGAGCATTTGAAACAACTGGCTCAAATAGAAATTCTTCAGAAGGATCTACAGGATTTAAAAAAACAGCTTGCAGAAAAAGAAAACTATATTTCTTCACTGGAAAATGAAAAGCAAGAACTCGAATATCGGCAAAGCCAGTTGGACAACGAATTCACAAAAGTAGATGCGCAATTAGAACTCCTAAAAGAAATGCTAATAAAATGAGAGCCCCCTGCATTAACTAAAGTATGACCACAATATAATTAGAGTACGAGCAAAGAGTTAGCATATCCTTGCCCCCAACAACCTCAACCAACAACTAAAAACTTATGCCAAATTATAGCCATCCAAAGAACATCTCTCATTCTGGCCTAGGCAATCAATTGGAAACAACAGGTACAGATATGTTGCAGTATGCAATTTCTTATTGGGAAGTAGCAGATTGGGAAAATCTTTACTCCTTACCTATCAAGATAGACTCGTCCGAAACACAAATAATTGCATTAAAAGCAATTGCATTGTATCAACTAGGTCAGCTGGATCTCGGAAGACAGTGGGCAAAGAAAGCTTTAGATAATGGATTTGACAAGCACGTTTTTGGCAAGGTCTTACTCTCCAGCTTGTACCACACGGTAGGTAAGGCTTTTCTTGTTTTAAATAAACAGGAAAAATCGACTTCAAATTTCAAACTCGCCTGCGAATTAACCGTAAGCCAAGAAAAAATAGGTACTCTTTTAGAGTTTCGTACCATAAAAGAAATGATAAGACTTAATATGCTGAATCGCAGCATTAATTTGTTAGAAGACTTGATCATATCCAAAAACTCAGAAAAGACACCCAGCTATATATCATCGCAACAGTTTGAACAAAACGCACACAAAGCAATATTGGATATTAGAGAGGAACTAAGGAACTTAAAATACAACACTAGTATCAACCACAAAAATAGCATAGATAAAGATAATAGAGACATCTCTAATGTTGTCTTAACCTGTCTGACTGCAGATGACTTTTTATTAGAAGTCGATAAATATTTATTAGGCAGCACACTCAGTCATAGTGACAAGTTTAACTTGTGCTTGCATCTGGCGCTAGAAATGAAAAGCCGCAATGACTTAATGATGGCTCAACATTTTGCAAATACCGCATTGGAGTTTCTTTCTGAAATTCCGAAGAAAGAATATGATCAAAAAATCGAAATTATATCTTTATTATTATCACTTGGAAGAGAACTAGAAGCTATTGGGCTGGCTTTATCTCTGATCAATTACAGAAAAAAATTAGACGACGAACAGGAAAAAAAACTACTGTCCAGCGCAAAGAATATTATTTTAAAAAAACAAGAATCAAAAGTGCATGGACACGATTTATTATTAAAATATCTCGAACAAAATTTTTCCCAGATTAAACAAGAAAACAAAAAATACGTGCTTATTGAAATAGGCACAACAAGAGAAAATGTATCCGGTCAAGGCTCAACCGGTATATTTGCTAAACTTTGTCACACGCATGACATTGACTTCATTACCGTTGATATGGATGAACACAACACAAGAACAGCCAACGACTATTTTTCCAAACATAAACTAAGAGCCAAAGCCCTAACCTCTAAAGGTGAAGATTTTCTGGCCAATTACGAACAGGAAATCGATTTCATTTTTTTAGATGCTTATGACTTTGATCACGGTGGGCATTCTGAACTCCGTCAAAGCCGGTATCAAAAGTTTTTAGGCAGCAGAATAGATGAAATAGCTTGCCACGAAATGCATTTAATATGTGCCAGGCACTTACTCACGAAGTTAGCTCCTGACGGGCTTATCTGCCTGGATGACACATGGCAAGATGATCAGAAAAACTGGGTGGCGAAAGGAACATTAGCCACTCCTTTCCTGCTACAAAATGGTTTTTCAATAATCGAACAAAGAAATCGGGCAGTACTTCTTAAAAGGAACGCATAAGTGAACAGTCGTTTGGCATCGCTTAAAAATCGACACGTGGACGAAAGATGTGTTTTGGTTTGCAACGGTCCCTCTCTTAACAACATGAACTTATCTTTTCTAAAGAGAGAGTACTGTATTGGTCTAAATAAAATATACCTAGGATTTAATAAATTCAGGTTTTATCCCCAGTATTATGTAGCAATAAATAGTCATGTCTTAAGACAATCTGAACATGAAATTAAAAAACTCACAAGCAGAAAGTTTCTTAGCGCTAAAGCCAGTGACATATTTAAAGAAAATTCATTAACTCACTTAATTAACACAGGACTCCCACCCTCCATATTTTCTACAGACATAGCTTATGGAATAGGTGAAGGTTGGACGGTAACCTATGCGGCACTACAGATAGCTTACCACTTAGGCTTTAAAGAAATCATAATTATAGGAATGGATCATAGATTTCAATTCGAAGGGCGAGCAAATGAAACGAATAGAATGTTAGGAAAAGATTGCAATCATTTTTGTGACACCTATTTCTCGGGCCAAAAATGGGACAACCCTGACCTTGATAATTCGGAGAAGTCTTACAAACACGCAAAAGAAATATTTGAGAAAGACAATAGAGTTATATATGACGCTACTGTTGATGGTGCTTGTAACGTTTTTAAAAAAATTAACTATAAAGAGTATTTCGGAATATAAACCATGATTAAAATCCAGGCTAACAACATTTTAGGAGAATCTCCTATATGGCACCCGCAAAGAGAAAGCTGGTTTTGGCTGGACATTATCGATCAGAAATTATTTGAACTTCCTTTCTCTGAAAATAAAACAGGAAAGAGTATCGTTAGAGAGCTCCCAACAATTGTATCTGCGCTCGCAGTAATCTCTGACACCCTACTGCTCATGGCCTGTGAAGACTGCATAGCTCAATACAACCTAAGTACAGAAGAATTCGAAAAGTTAATCGAGCTACCCCTACCAGATGGCTTTAGAACCAACGATGGAAGTGTTGGCCCAGATGGAAAGTTTTGGTTTGGCACAATGGAAAAAGTGCCCTCAGGCGAAAACGGAAAAATATTTTGTTTATCGACAGATCTCCACTTGGAGCAACAAATGTCGGGAGTAGGAATACCAAATACCTTACGCTGGCCTTCAAAGAATGCGCTGTTGCTAAGTGACTCATGGAAACAAGTGCTATTTAAAATACCTCTCGAAAATGGGAAATTAGATATGCCTCATTCTCTACCCATACTAGACTTAAAAAAATCAACGGCAACCCCTGATGGCGGAGCCATTGACACAAGTGGCAATTTGTGGATAGCTCAGTGGGATGGATATTGTATCACCTGTCTGGACTGCACAGGAAAGGAGGTTGATCGGATCAACTTACCAGTACCTCAACCGACAAGTTGTGCTTTTGGTGGAAACGATATGCAATACCTTTTTATAACATCCGCAAAAGAAGGGCTAACGGATGAAAAACTTGAACAATATCCCTTATCTGGTAGTACCTTTATTGTTCACCTTCCTGTCAAAGGACAGAAAGTACCAAGATTCAACATCATTGAAGCATCATGCTAGTTAGTATCATCATTAGAACCTATAATGAAGAACGTTATTTGGCCGAATTATTGGGCCAGATATCTCAGCAACGTTCTGAACTATTTAATATAGAAACGGTTATTGTTGACTCTGGTTCTACTGATAATACGCTTAAGATTGCCAAAAATTATGATTGTCGTATTACGTATATTTCAAAATCCGACTTCACCTTCGGGCGAGCGCTCAACATTGGCTGTCAGTATGCTGATGGAGATTACCTAGTCTTTATAAGTGGACACTGTATTCCAACAAATGATCAATGGATTACAGAGCTATGCCGCCCCTTGATTAAAGGAAGCATCGATTACACATACGGGCGGCAAATCGGGCGCAATACAACTAAGTACTCCGAAAATCAACATTTTCACAAATGGTTTCCACCATACTCAAAAATTCCTCAGGAAGGTTTTTTTTGTAATAACGCAAACGCAGCCATTTCCCAAACAACATGGAGCAAGTTCAAATTCAATGAAGATCTTACCGGCCTTGAAGATATGTATCTAGCAAAGCAGATCATAGAAAGTGGTGGTAAAGTTGGCTATGTTTCGAATGCATCCGTCTACCATATTCATGATGAGACATGGCGGCAAGTTCGTATACGTTACGAAAGAGAAGCTTACGCTCTACAGCAAATAATGCCTGAAGTACACTTTTCTTTGCCTGACTTTTTTCGTTATTTTATATCAAGTATTCTTGCTGACAGTTCTGCTGCAATTCGAGAGTCAGTATTCTTGAGGAGAATTCTTGAAATTGTGTTATTTCGATTTAATCATTATTGGGGTACGTACCTAGGAAATCACGAACATCGAAAACTTTCTAACAAGATGAAAAAACACTATTTTTATCCACTAGATTTAGAGCGAGACAACTATAATGGCAAGTAAAACTGTTGCATTATTACCAATGAAAGCAAATAGCGAGCGGGTAAAAGGCAAGAACTTTAGAGTACTTGCTGGAAAGCCATTATTTAAATGGATACTGGATGCCTTGTTAGCTGTTGAAAGCATAGACCAAATCATAATTAATACAGACGCCCGGTCAATCCTTGAGGATAACGGCTTGGTTGAAGATGGCAGAATTATAATTCGGGACAGAAAACCAGAACTAATTGGTGATTTTGTCAGCATGAATAAAATTCTCGCTGACGATATTGAAGCTGTGCCCGCTGATAGTTACATAATGACTCATACGACCAACCCTCTTATTAGCTCGGCGACTATCGACAACGCACTAAAACTTTTTAGATCTGACAAAAACTTTGATTCTCTATTCTCTGTCAATAAAGTACAGACCCGATTTTATCGCGAAGATGGTTCTGCAGTGAACCACGATCCTCAAAATCTAATTCGCACGCAAGATTTAGAACCATGGTTTGAGGAAAACTCTTGTCTGTATATCTTCACTAGAGACTCCTTTGCCAAGACCCATGCACGCATTGGTACCCAGCCTATGATGTTTGAAACCCCACCACTTGAATCACTGGATATAGATGAACCTCACGACTGGGACATGGTGGCAGCAATAGCAGAACACATGAGGAATACAAAATGAAAGATGTACTTGTCACTTGCCCACCGATGCTTGGCCAAATAGATAAATTTACTTTGATAGCAAAAGAAATGGGCCTAAGACTTGTGCCAGCGGAAACGACTCAAACATTAAGCGAGCAGGAGTTAATAAATCTGGTCCCCGAATATGATGGTTGGATTATCGGCGATGATCCTGCGACTAAATCTGTATTCAGTGCTGGTAAAGCGGGGAGACTAAAGGCAGCTGTAAAATGGGGGATTGGTGTAGATAACGTCAATTTTACAGCTTGTCAGGAACTAAATATACCCATCACCAATACACCCAACATGTTTGGCGGCGAAGTTGCAGATGTGGCTATAACCTACATTCTGGGTCTGGCTAGACAAACATATTTTATTGATCGCGAAGTTCGTAATGGGTACTGGCCCAAACCAGCAGGTATCAGCATATCCGGAAAAAACATTGGAATCGTGGGATTCGGGGATATCGGAAAGAGCCTTACCAAAAGATTATCCGGGTTCGATGTCACAGTAACAGTTTATGACCCCGGCGTTGACAATGTACAAGGGTTCGATTTCGCATCACATAAAGCATTTCCAGATGGATTATCTGAACTTGATTTTTTGATATTTACATGCTCCCTCAATCAGCACAACTATCATATGCTGAATAGCGAAACCCTGGAGTTACTGAAAGAAGGTGCCTATGTTATAAACGTCGCGAGAGGCCCACTTATTGATGAAGCAGCACTAATCAGTGCGCTAAAATCTGGTCACGTAAAAGCTGCAGCACTAGATGTTTTCGAAATAGAACCATTACCTTCGGACTCCCCACTAAGGAATATGCAGCAATGTATCTTTGGTTCTCATAATGGCTCCAATACCGTAGAAGGTGTTGAACGCGCCACACTTGAAGCTCTAAATAAAATTTCGGGATTTTTCAATGAAACTGAATAGCCAACCATGGGTACTGATTACTGGGGCAAACGGCGGCATAGGCAAAGCACTGGTTAGTTGTTTTGCAGACAATGGTTATCAGGTAATTGCTACAGATATTATTCCACTGAGTGACAGCAGAAGTAATGTCAAGAATTTTCAAATAGACCTGGAACGCTTTGTCGATGATGAAGTATATGCCGATGAATTTTTTAGAAATGTTAATGATGTAACTGATAACGAAGGAATTTCTGCTCTCATCAATAATGCCGCCACTCAAATTTTAGGAAGTTGCTCTGAAATTACCCGCAAGCAATGGAAGAGCAGCTTTAACGTTAATTTAGCCGCTCCATTTTTTCTCAGCCAGTGTTTTCTCTCTGATCTGGAAAAAAATAAAGGAGCTATCGTTAACATTAGCAGCATTCATGCTTTACAAACCAAGAAGAATTTTATCGCATATGCTACTACCAAAGGCGGTCTTAGTTCGTTAACCCGGAATATGGCTGTAGACCTGGGCAACAGGGTTCGCGTCAATGCTATTGAGCCCGCAGCGGTGAGTACTGAAATGTTAAAAGCTGGCTTTGAAGGTAAGGAAGACCAGTTCAAACTGTTAGAGTCTTTTCATCCAATAGCAAGAATTGCGACACCTGAAGAGGTTTCTGAGCTCGCACTATTTTTATGTTCTGAAAAATCAAGTTTTATTCATGGAGCCTGTATTAGTGCGACAGGTGGAATACATGGATGTCTGAATGACCCTGATTAAACGCTTGTATAATATTCAACAAACCATTTCTTGATAAAAATATATGAAAAATAAGTCTCAGTTACTTAAAACAGTCGAATATGAACTCACAAAGAAAGATTTCTTCAATAGTAATTCATGTGAGATTACATTGGTTTATGTTCCACAGATTCAGTTGTCTCCATATGTTGCAGCACTATTGAGAAACCTTAGGAATAAGCTAAGTGGTGTATATCTTATAATCCATCCAGAAAGCAATTTAATGTCACGAAAGCTATTAGAATATTCCAATGTCTGTTTTGGTTTACACCTGAAGTATTTTAACGAGTCGGAAAGTTTCTTAAATGAATTTTTATATTTTTTAGAACAACGCCAGAAAAAAGTATCGTGCATCATATGCCACAGTTTTTCTTCAGGCACAAATGCCAACATCGTTAACTACTTTGTAAAAAAAAGCCAGTCAGATTTCAAGTTTTTTTTCTACAGTGATGGCTCCAGAAACAACGCTGAGAGTGAGTTTGATCCTGAGCAAATTTTTTTATTGAATAATGCTGTGCGGTCCAGACACAAAACATATCTCATTGAATTTGGTTTTTCAAATAATAAGGGGCAAGACAACTTAGAGCATATTCAGATAGGCTATGAATGGCTAGATTTGGCATATTTATGCTGTGACCTCAATATAAGAATGTCACACAACCTCACTATTGCTGAATCCCCTACGTTTTTGAAAGACAGTATTATTATTCTTAGTCGATATTGGGGGAGGAAGCCATATTTTTTTGAATCCGAAGATAAGCTAAAAAAATGTTTTGAATCATCTATTGAAAAGGTAGGAAAAAATAAAAGCTATTTAATATTTAGAGAAGATAACCGTAGTACATTAGACACAGCAGCAGTGCTAAAAAACTTGGAAGACACTAGACTTTTCAAACAAGCATTGCCTATTGATGAAATTATAACCATTGAAAACACTGAATTAAAAGATATTTTATTCGAACTTATACTGTTAAATAGACCAGATCTTTTTTCGCACGTTGAATCTTTTTATAGTTTTGATAGTAGTTTTCCTCTAATTTTTATTAGCGAAGAACTGAGATCATGTCTATCTCCAAATGTGCAAATAACGGTTGGCTTCGATATTGACTCAATTAAAAAATTTGGAACAGGAGACTGCTATTCAGTAATGAAAACTAGGACATGCACAGTAATAGCTAACATTCTGGAATTAGGAATTTTTAAAGTTTCTGATAGTCTAGGGCCTGTAACAATAGACTCTTTCAACACCGGTTCTCTTATAAGAAACATTGGTGAACGACTAGAAATAAACGGCGGCTATTATTGGTTGCATAGGGAAAATTGATATATTTTTGCACACCAGTTTACAACAAATATATACTTCTTACTTTTTCGGACAGTTACAGCGATGAGCATTGTAGACAAGCAGCGAATAGTTATTGGAATTGACTTAACCTCCAGAGCTGCCCATATGAAGACAGGCATGGTCAATTCATTACATGCATATTTATTAGGTATAAAAAGTTTCTTAAAGAGAAGTCAACTAGTTCTTTTTGTAACCAGAGATAACTACTGTTCTTTTAGGAAATACGTATCTGGAAATATCAGGATCATTATAACAACTGAAAAAAAATTAAATTTGTACTGTGGCATTTTGGATGCAATACATCTTCCTTTCAATGAAGTTAAGCGCTTTATCAATTGTCCTACCATCGTCACAATTTATGATGTTATTCCAGAGCACTTTCCAGACAAATTTCCTTCATCGGTGCTAAGTAACATACGAAAAACTGTTCACGAGTCAGACTATATTGTTACCATTTCTGATTTTTCAAAACACGACATTATATCTAGACATAACATAAACGCAGATAAAATTTATTCGACATTCATTCCTTTTCATAGAAGTGAATATGAAATATCTGAAAATATAAATTTGAAATCCAAATATAATATAACAGCATCAAACTTGATATTTTATCCTGCAGCTGCCCGGCCTCACAAGAACCACGAAACCTTGTTTAAAGCAATGCAACAATTGCCAGACAACATTGGTCTAATTCTTAGCACAGGAGAGTCTCATGGTGCTGAACGCCTAAAAGATTTGGCCAGTCTCGCAGAAAAATATTCCCTGACCAATAGAATATATATTTTAGGTAGGGTGCCTCGAATTGACTATTTAAATTTATTTCAGATTTCAGACGTACTGGTCTTTCCAAGCGCTGCTGAAGGATACGGATTACCAGTAGTCGAAGCTTTTGGACTAGAATGTCCCGTTATTACCTCTGAGTCAACCTGCCTTCCCGAGATCTCTGAAGGAGCTAGTATCTCTTTCAATACATATGATTCAACGGACCTTGCTAATAAAATCAGTGATCTTTTGAAGTCAGATGACCTAAGGGCGCAGTTAATTGAAAAAGGGAAAGATCGCTTTAATGAACTATCTAGCGAAAAATATTATTGCGGTCTATTAAAAGCCTACCATTCTGCTATAGACTATTTTCTTTCTAATAACATAAAAACACAACGTAATCCTTCTATACATGGACTTCTTTCATCTACAAATATCTTATATCAGAATGGATATTTTGCTCTTGGAAAGCTTCTTTCAGAATCAATTAAGAACTATTCTTTTATATCCCATAGGATGAGTCAGGCATCAGATATAGTACAGAAAGTATACCAAAGAAAGCATATGAGCCCTTTGCAAATGACTATATTATTAGACTGCTCTAGATTGTTATCTGGAAATATGTATTCAGGAATCAGTAGGTATATTTTTCGAATACTTACATATCTTTCTAGCGAAAGTAGCTTATCTGTTATTCCTTTTTTTAACGCTAGCGCTCGTGGAGTACCATCAGATGTTAGGCATAAAAAGACAGTTACATTTACTTGGGAAGGAGTAAGCTATGACTTGCTAAGTATTCAAGTTGCTTTAAAGTTTGCCAAAGCATTCAAGAAACAAATCGTTTATCATTCTCCTTATCATCCCTTACCTATTCAAAGAGACAAAGATATATCATATGTTCTTACCATATGCGATATATTTCACATAACTCATAGCCAGTTATATGACCAACAATTCCCCTACATTACAAGTGATATTATAAGATCTATAAATACTACCAGTGACGAGATTCTCAGTATATCTAGATTCACAGGACATGATGTACAAAAGCATCTCAATAAAGATATATCAATTACTTTTTCTCCATTAGCTCCATTTAACAAAGCAAAAAACTATGACCTCAGTACCACTAGAAACTGTCTTCTAATTCCTTTTCAAAATGACCCACGGAAGGGTTTTATGAAAATGGTAGAAGTTGCCAAGTCATGGTTAAACACAAATAAAAATGGCAATGTTATAATTTACGGAAAAGTGAAGCATATAAACAATCAAACTACTTTACTAAATTCACCAAGGGTTAGATTAATTGATTCTCCTAATGACAAAGAATTAATAGAACTATATAAAAAGAGTTTTGCATTTCTATATTTATCAGAACTTGAAGGATTTGGGATACCTCCTTTAGAAGCCATGCAGTATGGCTGCGCTCCAATTATTTTAAATAATAGCGCTCTTACCGAAATCTATCAAGGATGGGAATTTATGCTAGATAACAAAGTTTCTATTGAAGAACTAGTAAGAGCAATAGAAAATATAAGAAGCCAGCAGCTACCAATTATAGATGAAAAGTGTAAAAAAATCCTTTTTAACTATACATGGGAAATTACTAAAGCAACTCATATCGCAGCTTATCTAAGATCACTAAACCACTGAGATTGTTATATTATGAAAGCAATTATTACCGGAATAACCGGACAAGATGGAGCCTATCTAGCAGAATATTTACTGTCAAAAGGGTATCAAGTTTATGGCACATTTAGGAGAACCAGTTCCGTTAATTTCTGGCGCATTGAAGAACTGAACATACATTCTCACCCCAATTTGACTTTAGTTGAATTTGATTTAACAGACCTTTCAGCATGTATCAGACTGATAGAGAAAACCGAAATAGATGAAATATATAACTTGGCCGCTCAAAGCTTTGTTGGAGTATCTTTTGACCAACCAATCACCACTGCTGAAATAACAGGCATAGGAGCATTACACCTACTGGAAGCTATTCGAATAGTAAACCCAAATATTAAGTTTTATCAGGCTTCTACATCAGAGATGTTTGGTAAAGTACAGGAAATACCGCAAACAGAAAAAACACCTTTTTATCCGAGAAGTCCTTATGGTGTAGCCAAACTATATGCACATTGGATTACTGTAAATTACAGGGAATCGTACAATATATTTGCAACTAGCGGAATTCTCTTTAATCATGAATCACCATTGAGAGGAAGAGAATTTGTAACTCGTAAAATAACTGATAGTGTGGCAAAAATTAAATTAGGGAAACTAGATGTATTAAAGCTTGGAAATATTGATGCTAAGAGAGACTGGGGATATGCAAAGGATTATGTTGAGGGAATGTACCTAATGCTGCAAACCAAACAACCCGATACATACATATTAGCAACCAATCGAACAGAAACGGTTCGGGACTTTGTAAGCATGTCATTTAAAGCTGCTGATATAGAGCTAATTTGGGAAGGCCGAGGAGAAGACGAGGTAGCCATAGACAAGTCTACCAATAAAACCGTCGTGAGAATTGATCCAAAATTCTATCGCCCAGCGGAAGTTGATCTTTTAATTGGAGACCCTACTAAAGCAAAAGAACAATTAGGATGGACGGCACATACTGATCTCGAAGAACTTAGCAAAATGATGGTTCATGCTGATTTAAGGAGAAACGAAATTGGGTTCTCATTCTAGCAAAAAAGTGCTGGTTACTGGAGCAAACGGATTTACGGGCTATCATCTTGTTCGGGCGCTCCATTTTAGAGGTTATGAGGTAGTTGAGGTAGTTAATTCGGCTTCCAATAAGAACCATGTATGTGCGGATATTAGAAACAAGGAAACAATCCAAGCTCTATTAGCTAAACATTCTCCCGAATATGTGGTGCATCTAGCCGCAATATCATTTGTTGGCCATAAAGATAATTTAGCATTTTACGATATTAATGTGTTAGGGACACAAAACTTACTTGATGCAATATTAGATTCAGGGATACCCAGACCAAGGGTACTGATCGCAAGTAGCGCAAATGTTTATGGGGCACTAGAAAAGGAATTAATATTAGAATCTGATATATGCAAACCTATAAATCATTATGCTATCAGTAAACTAGCTATGGAAGAGATAGTTACAACCTATTTCAACAAGCTTGACATTTTAATTACCCGCCCTTTTAACTATACAGGGGTAAATCAAGCCATACATTTTCTTGTGCCTAAAATTGTAGATCACTTTAAAAGACACAAATCAATTATTGAGTTAGGTAATATAGATGTCGCCCGTGATTATTCATCAGTTGACTTTGTAGTTGAGGCATACATTCGCTTACTCGAGTCAAATGTTTCTTCAGAAGTCATCAATGTTTGTAGTGGGCATTTAACTACGTTGAAACAAATAATAGAGATGATGCAACAGATCTCTGGGCATAGTATCGAAGTTAGAGTAAATCCAGATTTTGTAAGGGAAAATGAAATAAAAGTTATGTCAGGAAGCAATGATAAGCTATTTCAGACAATAGGCAATATAACTATCGACCCATTTAGAGTTGTGTTAAATACAATGTATTCACGTTAATAAATTTTCTATAGTAGGAATCATAATGCCTAAGCGCAGAGTATTTATTACAGGTCACAATGGGCTGGTAGGTTCGGCAATTGCTCGTCGATTATCTGAACACTCCGACATCGAGCTAATTTATGCTGATAGAGCTACACTGGACCTCACTTGCCAAGAAAACGTCAATCAGTTTTTTTTGAATAATGAAATAGACGAGGTTTACTTGGCCGCAGGAAAGGTCGGTGGCATTCATGCTAACAATACCTACCCGGCGGAGTTCATTTATCAGAATTTAATGATGGAATGCAATATCATTCACGCGGCACATCTTGCCGGAGTAAATAAACTACTGTTTTTGGGATCTTCATGTATTTACCCTAAATTCGCCGAACAACCCATGAAGGAATCTGCGCTGTTAACGGGTGTACTGGAAGAAACCAATGAGCCTTACGCAATTGCCAAGATTGCCGGTATCAAGCTCTGTGAATCCTATAATCGACAGTACGATCGGGACTATCGGTCGGTAATGCCCACCAATCTTTATGGCCCCAATGACAATTTCCACCCTGAGAACTCACACGTCATTCCTGCTCTATTAAGACGATTCCACGAAGCGAAGCTACGTGATGATAAAGAAGTCATCGCCTGGGGAAGCGGAAAGCCGATGCGAGAGTTTTTGCATGTGGATGACATGGCTGCAGCCTCTGTCTATGTCATGGAGCTGGACAAGTCTGTCTATCTTGCCAATACCCAGCCAATGCTTAGCCATATCAACGTTGGCACCGGGGTGGACTGCACGATCAAAGAGTTAGTGGAGACAGTTGCCAAAGTTACTGGTTTTAAGGGCAATATTGTCTGGGATAGCTCCAAGCCCGATGGTACTCCTCGTAAATTGATGGATGTCAGTCGACTGGCACAAATGGGCTGGAAATACTCCATTTCTTTGGAAAGCGGATTGCGTCAGGCTTACCAGTGGTTTTTGGAGCATCAGGAAGAGTTTCGGGGATAACAAACAACCATTGAAGAACATGCGCAAATCATCATTTTTCTATTTGGTTTGAGCCTGGATGACAAAAGTAGTACCTGAACCCGTTTCTGGTAGCATATTATCCGTATCCCGGTTATATGTTCACAAACAAAAATTAGGGCATAAGTCTCACTCATGATGAGGCTCATGCCTGAAAGAGATTGTCAGAACTGACCTTATGCTTCTTTGGAACACCTAATCTATCAGTAAGGGAGCTTGTGCCTGTCTTCGCTATAATAACTAAGCTACTACCGTCTTTTGCAATCATCTTTGTCATTGCATGGAAGCACCGCTTACAGGGGAAATCTTTCTTTTCGGTATTTGCCAAAACCACCGCCAGATGGCGGAAGCGTGGCTTGAAAGTAGCAATTGTTAAACTTGGAGATATGTACCAGGAACTGGGTTACTCACATTATCCTGATTGGTTATCGCCTCAAAAACGAGGTAGAAAAGTGTTATTTATTGATACTTGCTTTCCGGTTACATCCAGAGATGCAGCCAGTGCAGCTGCAGTAAATGAGATAAAACTGTTTCAGGCTTTGAATTATGAGGTGACATTCCTGGCATTGGACGATCACTTGATCAATACCCAGTCCCAGCGTTTTTTTAATCAAGCTGGTGTCCGGGCAGAAGCCTTCAGGGACGTTAACGAGGCAATAACCTGGTTAAAATTACATGCCAATCAATATTCTTTCTTTTTTGTCACCCGCTTCCATGTGTTAGAACGAACTTCGCAAGCACTGAGATTTTGGGCCCCACACGCCAGAATTATCCTGAACCTGGCTGACCTTCACTATCTGCGGGAAAGCAGACTCATGGCGAGCAGTGGCCAGAGTCATGAACAAGTACAAATGATCAAACAGCGGGAACTACAACAGATCAGACAAGCCGATAAAGTACTTTCTTATAGTGAGCATGAACTTGATATTCTGATTCATCAGGAACAAATCAATCCCTCTAGCCTGTCTCTATGCCCCTGGGTTAAAGAATCGGAAACCTGCAATATCCAAATGGATCAACGTGCAGATATCATGTTTTTAGGCAACTTTGGTCATGCACCCAATAAAGAGGGTCTGTCATGGTTTATTGAGAGAATATGGCCGAAGGTTCGTCTAAAGCTACCCGATGTCCATCTGCTTATCTGCGGGGCAAAATCAGACTCACTGAACGAACAATGGGCTATGATCGATGGCATCCGAATTATGGGGTGGATAGAAGACCTCACCCCTGTTTATCAATCAGCCAGGGTATTCGTTGCGCCGTTATGCAGCGGGGCCGGCGTAAAAGGCAAAGTGATCGATGCATTGGCCCACGGCCTGCCAACAGTGATGACAACTATTGCTGCAGAAGGTATTCCTGTGGTGAACACACAGGAAGCATTTATAACGGATAATGAACATGAATGGGTTGAATATCTGACAGATCTTTACAGCAACCGCTTGATATGGAATAAGATGTCTGCTTCATCCTGCCAATTTGTGAGCGCTCACTATCATTGGCAAAGAGGTCTGGATCAATTAAAAAACATTCTGGATGACGTATCCGAAAAAACGGTTAAGGAACAATAACAGCAGTGAAAACCGCGATAATCGCAATTATCAAAAATGAAGCAGATTGCCTGCTGGAATGGATCGCTTATCACTTGGTCATAGGAATCGATCATTTTGTTATTGCCAATAATGACAGCACCGATGAGAGCGCGAATATACTAAAAAAACTGACAAAGCTGGGTATCGTCACCACAGTGGATTTCCCCACCCGTTGGAATGTAAAACCACAATTACCTGCTTATCGAAAGCTTCTCAGTATCTGCCCGGAGTGGGTTGACTTGGTAGCGATCATTGATGCTGACGAATACATTACATTAATGGATGAGGATCAGACCATCCAGCCCTTGATCAATCGCTTATTTGCCAATCCAGATACCGCTGCTGTAGCCATGCAATGGGCCTGCTTTGGCTCTGCCGGTCAATTATTCCGCGAAGAAGGCATGGTCATCGAGCGCTTTAATCGCCAATCAGACCCTAAATTCACTGCTAACCTGAACTATAAAACGATTGCTCGCAAAGAGGCGGTTTCCAACTTTAATAATCCTCATTTTGTTAGCCTGTTGTCCGGCCAATACGTGAATACACGCGGCGAACCCCTCAACAGTAAAAAAGAAGGCGTTGCTCAACAATTGGTGTGGGACCATTTGCGGGTTAATCATTACGTCACAAAGTCACTAGAAGAATTTATTCTGGGCAAATCCAAACGTGGTAGTGCAGTTAAACGAGGCAAAATCAAGCATAAGCAGTACTTCCTGAGCCATGACCGCAATGAAATACCCTGGTCTTATCCCCCCGAACTCATCAAGCGAGTGGCCCAAAAGAAAGACGAACTTGAAGAATACTGCCAGTCAATAAGTAGCAATGTCTTGACTGGCTACAAGCGGCTGATGAAGCAGACAAAAAAAATTCTTTACTCGACAAGCAAGAGCAGTAAGTCTCTTGAAAAACATGGCATATTTAAATGGCATCTGGATTCTCCATCCGAAGAGAATGGTCTACATCGCACTCTAACTAGCTGGATGATTAAAGGATGGTTGCAAACAACAAACTCCGATACCACAGTAAGGATAGTTTTAATCACTCCTGATCAGCAAGAATGTGCAACAGCCCTTACAATTGATCGCGATGATGTTGTCAAAGTAATGCAGAACAACGGCATGAAGTCTCCTCAACGCCGCTGTGGTTTTACAGTGGAACTACCGGGTCGATATAACAAAGTTGATATATATGCAGAAGTAAATACCACTCGTGTCTTTTTGAGAACAGTCATACTTGGCCCGCATCCAAATGTGGGGCAGTCTAGCTATTAACACAATGCCAGAGGAACTACGCCCAAACTTGCCAAAACACAATCATCATATACCTACCCGGTTGGCTTTGGATATTGCAACAGAATCAATTTCATCTGGATGGATACTACTAAAAGCTAAAATCCTAACGAACGGCGCAGAGATTGAAGCCAAATTGATTCCTGCCACACAACATCAATCCCATGAGATCGATTTACCTGTCAGCCTGAAAGGCAATCTCGTGGAGCTTGTCCAATTACCTGCCGACACAAAACAATTGTGGATTCAGGTATCCGGAAAATCAGATAACGTTCAAATAACCGAGTTAACACTCAAAAAAGTAAGACTGCCAGAACGAATTATTCGACGCTGGATTCGCATTATCCCAATTATTCACAAGCAGCCTAGACTCAGGCTTTATAGGGCAGGATTCCGTTGGTATACAGTCATATTTCAGCCTCTCAAAGCCTATGAACTATCTGGTGGTTTTCGGGCATTTCATCCCAAAATTCCGTATAAAAAATGGATGCAACGGTTTGATCGACTTAGCGCATGGAATCTTTTCAGAATTACCCGGACAATAAATAAATGGAAAAATTCGCTAACACTATCAATTATTTATCCTGGTAAAACACCATCAGAGATATTTTACTCCAGCTTGGATAAGCAGCTATATAAGCATTTTATCCATCTGAATTATTCTGACTGGCAAAACTCTGAATCCAAAAAGGGCTGGGCTATTTTTACCCAACAGAACGTTCGGCTACAGACTTATGCATTATTTTATCTGGCAAACGAAATACATTCTCATCCAGACTGCATGTTACTGTATTCAGACCACGACCAACTAAACGAACAAGGAAATCGTGTTAACCCCTTTTTTAAACCACAATGGTCCCCGGAATTCTTATTAGCTCACAATTACCTTGGCGGTCTGCTAGCAGTCAATACTGATCTACTGCCTGAAGAAGTCTGGAACTCACACCCAAAGTCGATCTATGAAATCGCTCTGGCATGCCTGCCTTATACAGCGCCTTATAAGCATAATGGTCACAAGGTTCTACGTATTCCGGCTGTCTTATATCACCAGCAACAGCCATCTCCAGAAGAACAGGTTAACGATACTGAAGCACTGCACCAATTTCTGAAAAACCATGAAATCAGTGCCCAGGTTACACCCCACCCACAAGGTTTTAATCAAGTTATTTATACTCCGGTTGGCAAGCCACTGGTCAGCATCATTGTGCCAACCAGAGATGCTCTGCACCATCTCAAGCTATGTGTGGAGAGTGTGTTAAGCCAGACAACTTACACACACTACGAGTTGCTGATTATCGATAACCAAAGCGAAGATCCGGAAACGCTTGCATATTTTGAGACGATCAGTCAGCAGGACCATATTCGGGTAATTCCTTACCCCCATCCATTCAACTATTCAGCCATCAATAACATTGCTGCCCAACATGCCAGGGGCGATTTACTTTGTCTGCTCAATAACGATACGGAAGTGATTACCCCGGAATGGCTGGAAGTTATGATCGGGCAACTGCAGCAACCCAATGTGGGGGTTGTAGGTATTAAGTTGTTGTTCGATGACCGTACGGTACAACATGCGGGCGACGCTGTTGGTCCCGGTGGTTGTGCAGATCACTACTTCAGTCACTACGAAGAAGATGAGCCCGGCTATATGGGCCGAGCCATCATGGCTCAGGATCTGTCAGCAGTCACCGCTGCGTGCATGCTGACCCACACATCGTTGTATCGGGAACTGGGTGGGTTGGATGAGCAAAACCTGGCGGTTGCGTTTAATGATGTTGATTACTGCTTAAGAGTGCGCGAGGCTGGCAGGCGGGTTGTGTTTACGCCTTACGCCAAGATGTTTCACCATGAATCGGTATCCCGTGGTAAAGATGACAGCCCTGAGAAAAAGGCCCGCTCAAAACGTGAAGCCGACTATATGAGACGGCGTTGGCAGCATGTCATGGATGATGATCCGTATTATAATCCGAATTTGAATTATACTCGTCCGGATTTCAATCTCAGCCATGCTCCAATGGTTGATAAACCTTGGTTAAAGTAAACCTATGATGATAAGTGATGGCGACAGGTTCTTTATTGTTGAAGAGCGTCCCAACCCGTCAACCGACCTTTATTTGCTGCCTAAATTGTTTGCCCACGGCATTGACCCCATTAAAACCAGTTTTGATAACCTGCCCACTCCCAAGCAAATTACCGGAGCCAGTATTATTCTGGTTCGCTATATTTCTAAAAAGTGGAAGACGTTTATCACCCAGCACCGGGCATTGATCAAAGACGTCATTCTGTTTATGGACGATGATCTGTTTGATGTTGCCGGCTCACATAGCATTCCGCTTCGATATCGCTGGAAAATTGTTCGCCTGACAGCCAGCCGGCAAGGCTGGTTAAGAGCAATGGATGCGAAACTCTGGCTTTCTACACCTCATCTGCTGAATAAGTATGCGGACTGGCAGCCTGAACATGTCTATCCCCGGGCCATTGCCCGCAAGCGCGAAGTGATTCAGGTCTTTTATCATGGTTCTGCCAGCCATCAGAGGGAAATACATTGGCTGTATGAAATTATCAAAGCCGTTTTACTTGAAAACCCTGCTCTGTCTTTCGAGATCATCGGCGGACAAAATGTCTATAAGCTATATAGGGACCTGCCCAGAACCACGATTCTGCATCCGATGCCCTGGCAAACCTATAAGACATTACTCTGCCAACCAGGCCGCCAGATCGGTTTGGCTCCCTTGATGGATATTCCTTTCAATCACGCCCGTTCATACACCAAGTTTTTTGACATCACCCAGACTGGAGCGGTCGGTATTTATGCAAAAGACTCTCAATATGCCGAAGTCATTGAAGACCATCAAAATGGCATTCTGCTGGATATGGACAAAGACGCCTGGATAGAAGCGATTCTGGAGTTAGCGGGAATGCCGGAACAAAGAGAGGCTATGCATCAACAGGCGCTCAAAACAGTGGCTGACGTGGTACAGCACGAGGTATAGGTACTGCATTTCAGCTGCCGGTTAGCTTAAACGCCCATAAAAAAGGGACACAGAACATGCTGCGTCCCTGGATTCAGCCTAAGGGCTTCAGATATACCCACGCTCACGCAGGTAATCAATCACCATATCCGCACTTTCTTCAGGTGTTGAAGTGGTAGTATCGAGTTGGCATTCGGCCGTTTCTGGTGGCTCATAAGGCGAGTCGATACCGGTAAAGTTCTTCAACTCACCACGACGCGCCTTCTTGTAGAGTCCTTTAACGTCCCGCTGTTCGGCAATACTGAGCGGAGTATCGATAAAGATCTCGACAAATTCCCCGTCTTCTACCATTTCCCTAGCCATCCGGCGTTCAGACCGGAACGGCGAAATAAATGCCGTGATGACAATCAGCCCGGCATCCACCATAAGTTTGGCCACTTCGGCAATACGGCGGATATTTTCAACCCGATCACCATCGGTAAAGCCGAGGTCTTTGTTCAAACCATGACGCACATTATCGCCATCCAGTAGGTAAGTATGGTGCCCCATTGTGAACAGTTTTTTCTCCACCAGATTGGCAACGGTGGATTTTCCCGCCCCGGATAATCCGGTCAGCCACAGAATACAGGGCTTTTGATGCTTGAGCTGCGAACGGCCTTCCTTATTTACGTCCACGTGCTGCATGGTAATGTTCTGGCTACGGCGAAGTGCAAAATTCACCAGACCAGCTCCCATGGTATTGTTGGAAATACGGTCAATCAGAATAAAACCACCGGTATCCTGATTCTCGGAATACGGATCAAACGCAATGGTCTGATCGAGACTGATGGTGCAAACACCGATCCCGTTAAGTTCAAGTTTCTTAGCAGCAATGTGTTCCATGGTATTCACATTGACCTGATACTTAATATCCGTCAGCGATGCAGATACGGTTTTGGTACCTATTTTCATCAAATAGGTCCGGCCCGGTAACATAGGTTCTTCATGCATCCAGATCACGGTGGTTTCAAACTGCTTGGCAACCGCTGCCGGCTCTTGTGCAGCCACGATAAGATCCCCACGGGAAATATCGATTTCGTCGTTCAGGGTCAGAGTAATGGATTGTCCTGCCTGGGCACTTTCAAGATCGCCACCACGAGTCACAATACGGGCAACAGTGCTTTCTTTTCCGGATGGCAGAACCCGGATTTTATCACCAGGATGGATGGTTCCGCCTCCGATCTGCCCGGAAAAACCGCGAAAATCAAGATTGGGTCGATTCACCCACTGTACCGGCATGCGAAATGGCTTATGTTTCAAGCGCTCTTCATCAATCTCAACGGTTTCCAGGTATCCCATCAAGGTAGTGCCGTGATACCAGGGCATATTGATGCTGGGTTCAATAATATTATCGCCCTTGAACGCCGACATCGGGATAAATGTGACATCTTCAATACCCAACTGCTTGGCAAAATCGCGGTAATCCTCGACGATCTGGTCAAACACTTTTTCGGAATAATCCACCAGGTCCATTTTGTTAATGGCCACAACAATATGACGTATACCGATCAGGTGAGTCAGATAACTATGTCGACGGGTCTGAGTCAGTATACCCTTGCGGGCATCGACCATTAGAATGGCAACATCGGCAGTGGACGCGCCAGTCACCATATTCCGGGTATATTGTTCATGCCCTGGAGTATCGGCAACGATGAACTTCCGCTTATCTGTAGAGAAAAACCGATAGGCGACATCAATAGTAATTCCTTGCTCCCGCTCAGCTGCCAGACCGTCAACCAGTAAGGCAAAATCTATACTGTCTCCCTGAGTACCGAATTTTTTTGAATCGGACTCAACTGCAGCGAGTTGGTCTTCAAACAACATTTTGGATTCAAACAGCAGACGGCCAATGAGAGTACTTTTACCGTCGTCCACGCTGCCGCAGGTGATAAAACGCAGCAAGCTCTTGTGCTCGTGATTTTTAAGATATTGGGCAATATCCGTTGCGATCAGATCAGATACATGTGCCATTAGAAATAACCCTCCTGCTTTTTCTTTTCCATCGATGCGGCCGAGTCATGGTCTATTACCCGTCCCTGGCGTTCAGATGTTTTGGTTAACAGCATTTCCTGAATAATAGCCGGCAAGGTATCTGCCTCTGATTCGACTGCGCCGGTCAGGGGATAACACCCCAAGGTGCGAAACCGGACTTTTTTCATCATCGGTACTTCACCATCGCGCAACGGCATACGTTCATCATCCACCATGATCAGCACACCGTCGCGTTCTACAACCGGACGTTCAGCAGAATAATACAGTGGCACAATTGGCACATTTTCAAGATAGATATACTGCCAGATATCCAGTTCAGTCCAGTTCGATAATGGAAACACCCGGATGGATTCACCCTTGTGTTTACGGGCATTGTACTGCTTCCAGATTTCCGGGCGCTGGCTTTTGGGATCCCAGCGATGGTCTGCCGTCCGAAATGAAAAAATCCGCTCCTTGGCACGGGATTTTTCTTCATCCCGGCGTGCGCCACCAAAGGCCGCATCAAAGCCATATTTGTTCAGTGCCTGTTTAAGGGCTTCGGTTTTCATGATGTCCGTATGAATGGCCGATCCATGAGTAAACGGATTTATGTCTTTTTCAATACCTTCAGGATTAACGTAGGTGAGTAATTCCAGCCCCAGATCCTGAACCATTTTGTCACGGAACTCATACATTTCCCGAAACTTCCAACGGGTATCCACATGCAGCAGCGGAAACGGAGGAAGAGAGGGGTAAAATGCTTTCATCGCAATGTGCAGCATGACTGCACTATCCTTGCCGATGGAGTAGAGCATAACCGGGTTTTCAGTCTCGGCCACGACTTCCCGCATGATCTGGATACTTTCCGCTTCCAGACGTTCAAGGTGTGTTAAAGGCATATCCGTCCCCTTGGATTGACAATTATTAGCTTTGTGAATGGTTTCCGGCGGCGTTTTACGATCAATACCACCTGCTTGCAAATTCAATTCTCCGTGGGGAATCAAACAGACATTTTGCTGCTGGTTTACCCACGCTCTCAGTTCCTGATAACGCTGCAAAAACGGGCTCTTGACGATCAACATCATCCCTTCGGGACAATCATCCAGAACTGCCGACGCAACCTTAATTATGGACGTTTCACCCAACGGCGCATCTGAATGCAACCATTGCACCCGGTTTTTCAGATCCTTCAGATATACTTGGTAGCCTGTCGAAGCGCCATGCTCATAACTGAAGTTCCTGACCCCGCAGATAAAGACCGCCGGTTTTTGACGCTTTTCAGGATAAACGCCCTGCTGTTTGCACCACTGTTGTGCAGCCTGCCGACTGACAATAAATGTCTCATCCGGCGGGATGAATCCACACTCTTTTAGATACCGGCCAATCGTCTTAGCCGATGCCTGTTCCTGATAGTTTTCTGCCAGCCAACGCTGAACAGCCTCAATGCTCCACAATCCATTAACCGGAGCGGAGATATGAATAAGCTTCTTAATGACTCCGCCAAGGTGAAGCTTCTTCAGTCCTTTAGTACCTGAGGGGCGCCCCCGTGGCAGCATTTCAAGAGCTTTCCAACCACCAGCCAGAAATTTCTTATAAGCAGCAATAATCGTCGGGTGACTCAGGCCGGTCTGCTGTTGAATATCGTTGAGGCTTTTTTTCTGCAACCTCAACATCACAGCCTGCTTTCGCAGATGTTCCTGCTGTTTTAGTCCGCCCTCCTGCACGTCCATCGATTATCCACTCTAAATTGACCGTTGAGATGTTAGGGACAACTCTTTACTATCGCAATCACTTTTTATTAAACATTTTTTGTCCCGAATGTATTTGCAGTGATTTATCACAGACAGTTTGTCATTGCTTCAGCGGCAAAGACCTTTTTATACGAGATTAAATCATGGGGTATGAAGCCTATCTGACCTTAGCCGTGGTTGCCGGCGTACTCATCGCGCTGGTCAGTAGTCGCCTGGCAACCGATGTCATTCTCATGGCAGCTATGGCGACACTGGTCATCACCGGTATTTTGACGCCTGCTGAAGGGTTGGCCGGGTTTTCCAACCCAGGTGTCATGACCATCGCCACGCTGTACATTGTTGCCGCTGGTCTTAAGGAGACTGGTGCCATTCAGTGGATTGCCGGACGACTGCTGGGGCAACCCAAGAATGCTCGCCACGGCATCATGAAGGTCATTATCCCAACCGCAATGATGAGTGCGTTCATGAACAATACGGCTGTCGTGGCGATGTTCATTCCCTCGATCCAGGAATGGTCCCGACGGTCAAATATTCCCACCTCAAAGCTGCTGATCCCCCTTAGTTATGCCGCCATTCTGGGTGGTACCTGCACACTAATCGGGACCAGCACCAACCTCGTCATCGATGGACTGCTGCAATCGACTCTGGATATCCAGCTAACCATGTTTTCGCTGGCCTGGCTGGGTATTCCACTATTACTGATTGGCGGTGTTTTTTTGTTTTTCTTTGCTGATCGGCTGCTGCCAGACCGGAACGGTGGAATTGATCGGCTTGGTAATGTCCGCGAATACAGTGTGGACGTTCACATTGACGAAAACGGACCGCTCTGTGGCAAGACCATTGAGGAAGCCGGTTTACGGAGCCTGAGTTATGGTTATCTGGTGGAAATTCACCGCAATGACCGTTTATTACTGGCCGTTTCTCCCGATACTCAGCTACTGGCCGGCGATGAATTGGTGTTTGTAGGGGCCCCGGAGTGCGCACGTGAACTCAGAAGCATTCACGGCCTGAAACCAGCTAACGGCGATGTCGACAAGCTAAAACTGGCCAACCACGAGCGTGTTTTGGTCGAAGCAGTGATAGGCCCTGAGTTTTTTGGCCTGGACCAAACCATTAAAGAGTCCAGATTCCGGACCCGCTTTCAGGCAGCCATTTTGTCGGTCTCCCGTAACGGCAACCGTATTGAAGGTAAGATCGGAGATATCCAATTGCAGGTTGGTGACACACTACTGTTGGAAACCGGTCAGGACTTTGTTGGTCAATACCGCTCTCGCCGCGACTTTCTATTGGTCAGCGCCATCAACGATTCAACACCGCCCTCATTCCATAAAGCTCCTATTGCCTTGTACATACTGCTGGCCATGGTCATTGCCAGCGCCAGTGGCCTGCTCAGTATTTTACAGTCCGCTTTCATCGCGGCTGGGTTGATGCTGGCGACCCACTGTATTTCCATTACCAAGGCACGCAGAAATATTGACCTGACGGTCATTACGGTTATTGCCGCTTCCTTTTCCCTCGGAGCCGCCATGACCAAAACCGGTGTGGCGGCCACTATTGCAAGCTGGTTGCTCATCAATGACTCTATCCCGCCTTGGGCAGTATTGGCCATGGTGTATTTGCTCACGGCGGTTTTTACTGAAATTATTACCAACAATGCGGCGGCAATTCTGATGTTTCCAATTGCCGTCTCACTGGCCGAACAATTGCAAGTCAGTTACATGCCCTTTGTCATTGCAGTCATGTTTGCCGCTTCAGCCAGTTTTGTCATTCCCCTTGGCTATCAAACCAATCTAATGGTCATGGGACCCGGGGGCTATAAAACATCGGACTTTGTCACCATCGGTTTGCCCATGAGCATCGTGGTCGCTACAACGTCCATATTTCTCATCCCAATGATTTGGGCTTTTTAAACGATCAGGAACAGTATGATGGAATTTACGACTGACAGTATTCTCAAGCTGGCGAAGGCCGCCGGTGACGCCATTATGGACATTTATGAAAAGGACTTTGCCGTTTATGACAAATCCGACAGCAGCCCTCTGACTGAAGCAGACCTGGCATCTCATCACCTGATTGTGGATGGCCTCAAAACACTTACACCGGATATTCCGGTGTTATCAGAAGAATCAGGGGATACAGTTAAGTCCGAGCGACTGGACTGGACTCGCTACTGGCTGATTGATCCGCTGGATGGCACGAAGGAATTCATCAAAAAAAATGGCGAATTCACCGTCAATATCGCCCTCATTGAGAATGGCCAGCCGGTGTTTGGTGTGGTGTACGCACCGGCTCTCGATACTTACTACTGGGGCGAACAGAACAAAGGGGCCTACAAGCAGGTTGGGCAACAAGCAGCGCAAACCATTCAGGTGGCCGATGTGCCTGCACAAGCTACTGGCTGGCGGGTTGTGGGCAGTCGCTCACATCAGTCTGATGAGTTCAAAGCGTTCATGCAGCGCCTGCCAGATGCAGATATCGTTGCCATGGGCAGTTCACTGAAATTATGCCTGGTTGCAGAAGGGAAAGCCGATTTATACCCGCGCTTGGGGTTAACCAGCGAATGGGATACTGCCGCGGCCCATGCGGTGGTTTTGGCAGCCGGGGGGCAAGTGCTGGAAGCTGATTCCTTGAAGCCGCTGATCTATAACAGCCGGCCAGACACATTACTCAATCCATTTTTTATTGTCTGCGCATCCACCAGCCCTATCTGGTGCCAATAACCCCTCTCAACCAGGGAAGCGGATGATATAACTCATCCGCTCATCGTAGAAATCAGGAAGCTTTCGCCGGCAAATCAAACCAGAGAGCCTCAACCCCCTGATCCCCGGCACGCAAATGCTGTTGCCGATCGCTTTTCAACCCAAATGCATCACCGGCTTTAACCGTCAGTCGATCGGTGATTGCGGCACCATTGATCACATGCAGGTATCCAAAACGAGATCCGGTTTCCAGCTGATATTCTTCTCCGGGTTCAAGTACCAATCGATAAATCGCGGCATCCTGATGGATGTGCAATGAACCATCCTGCCCGTCAGGTGTAACCAGGGCAGTCAACTTGCCGGTTTGGCGGATACTGGCCTGTTCGTAACTTGGCAAAATCCCCTGTACGTTGGGCAGTAGCCATATTTGCAGAAATTTCAGTGAATCCGTCTCAGACGGATTATATTCTGAATGGGTGATCCCGGTTCCGGCACTCATCCTTTGTACTTCACCTGCCGGGATCACGTAATGATTCCCGGTACTGTCTTTATGCTCGATATTACCTTCCAGCACGTAGGAAATAATTTCCATATCCTGGTGACCATGGGGAGAAAAACCTGCCCCGGGTGAAACAGTATCATCGTTAATGACCCGCAAAACCGAAAATCCCATATGCCTGGGATCGTAGTAACTGCCAAAAGAAAAACTGTGTTTGCTGTCGAGCCAGCCAAAATTCGCCTGACCACGCTCACCGGCCAGTCTGATGTAATCCATAACCGCCTCCGAATTTGTCATTTGTTAAGATGACCACTACTGTAGTGATCACAGATACTCATGAAAATCGAAGAATTCAGGTTGTGTCATTCAATTATTTAGAACATCAGCGAGCCCGTCATTTTACCTGATGGACAAAGTATCGACGCTTTACAACAGCGCATTGGATATCCCATATTCTTTCCATGATCAGAGGAAGATAAGATAAATGAATATGGGAAAAATGTTGGTCTGCCCCTTATTCGAACACTCGCGAGCCAAGCCTGATCACGCGAGCAAAACTCCGCGTTCACAATAGTCGTCAAAGTTCAGACAGCAAAACATGAGTTACGTTAACTAAAGTTATATCGAACCACAAAAATTACATACCAGAAATCATTATCACGATTACCAGCATGTAATTTGAACTGAATCGATTTTATGCGATCAAGCGAACATTAATAACATGCTGAACCTGTCTTATCTCATCCAGTAAATCCTCAGATGGCGCCTCTTCAATATCCAGAATGTTGTAAGCAATCTGATCCCGACTCTTATTCAGCATATCGATGACGTTGATATTTCTGTCTGCCAGCAGAGACAACACATTGCTCAATACTTTGGGTACGTTTTCATTACAGAATGTCAGGCGATAACCGGTTGATCGTTCCAGATAGATAGACGGAAAATTAACAGAATTTTTAATATTTCCATTCATCAAAAAATCAATCAACTGATTGGCTGCCATGGTTGCACAATTGTCTTCTGCCTCCTGAGTCGAAGCGCCAAGGTGAGGAAATATCAAAGTATCATCACGGCCGATCAATTCTGGTGCCGGAAAGTCAGTAATATATTTTCTCAGCACCCCGGCATTCAGGGCCGCCGTCACCGCAACCAGATCAACAATCGATTCTCTGGCAAAGTTCAACAATGCGGCACCCTCCCGAAATTGTTTGATTGCATCGTTATTGATCATACCTTTGGTCGCCTCAATGGCAGGTACATGCAACGTTACAAAATCAGACTTATTCAACAATGACGCCAGGTTTTCAGCTTTTTCAACACGACTGCTTAAACGCCATGCAGATTCCACTGAAAGAGCAGGGTCATAGCCAATCACCCGCATTCCCAGTTCCAGCGCCATATTGGCCACCTGCGCACCAATAGCACCCAAGCCGACCACTCCCAGTGTCTTTCCTTGCAGCTCACATCCCGAAAACTCTTTCTTTCCTTGTTCAGCTTGAGCTTGCATGTCAGCATCATTCAGCCCGTTCATATTTTTTACAAACTGTAATCCACCAACCAGATCACGCGCTCCCAACAACAGTCCTGCAAGGATAATTTCCTTCACTGCGTTAGCATTTGCTCCAGGAGTATTAAACACCACAACACCCTGTTCAGAACAACGCTGAACAGGAATATTATTTACTCCAGCACCGGCTCTGGCGATTGCTTTCAAACCACCGTTTAAATCAGATTCAGTGAGTTTGTGACTTCTTAACAGCAGTGCATCCGCGTGATTAATTTCACTGGCAATTTCAAAACTTTCTCGTGAAAAACAATTTAAGCCGTTGTTTGAAATCTTGTTAAATGTTTTGATAAAGAACATCGAGGCTCCTATGATAGAAAAGTAAGAGTTTGTTATTGTTTTTTTAACCCAGGAAATCTTTACACTAAGCCTGGCTCAAAACATGCTAAGGTTAAAACATATTGCTTGTACCGATCATAATCTGACGCAAGTGATCTGACTAAAATTTTTATTTTAAAAATTAAGGAGATAAACGCATCGTATTCTGAGAATTCATTCAGAGTAACGATAGCAATGACAAAATCCGGACAAATACAGTACAACGTTCTAACCATATCCTGGCACACTAAGTGCCTGAAACCAGAACATTCTACTAAACAACTGGTGTCCAAAGTAAGTCGATTTATCAAAATGCGACGAGGTGAGGCATGGATATTTTTAGTAATTACAAAGAACGTTATACATCCCGGAATCAGGAGGAGTATTCGCTCGAAGAGTATCTTGAGCTTTGTAAAGCTGACCCAATGGCCTATGCAACTGCCCCAGAACGGATGTTGAAAGCCATCGGTGATCCTGAATTTATAGACACGTCACGTGACTCTCGACAGAGTCGAATCTTCTCAAACAAAATCATCAAACGTTACCCCGCCTTCGAAGAATTTCACGGCATGGAAGAACCTATCGAACATATCGTCAGTTACTTCAAACATGCAGCACAGGGGCTGGAAGAACGTAAACAGATTTTATATCTGCTAGGGCCGGTAGGCGGCGGCAAATCCTCTCTGGCAGAAAAACTAAAAGCGTTGATGGAAAAAATTCCTTTCTATGCTATCAAAGATTCTCCGGTTTACGAGACCCCACTGGGGCTGTTTGACTATGAGGAAGATAAGGATATTCTCGAAGAAAAATACGGAATCCCCAATCGTTACCTGAAAACCATTATGTCGCCCTGGGCAATCAAACGGCTGCATGACTTCGGCGGTGATATCAGCAAGTTCCGGGTGGTCAAACTGTTTCCTTCCATCATTGATCAGATCGCGATCTCAAAAACTGAACCCGGCGATGAAAACAATCAGGATATTTCTTCACTGGTCGGGAAAGTGGATATCCGCCGATTGGAGGAATACGCTCAGAATGACCCTGATGCTTATTCGTTTTCCGGCGGCTTGTGTAAGGCCAACCAGGGCTTGATGGAGTTTGTGGAGATGTTTAAGGCTCCAATCAAAGTACTTCATCCATTACTGACCGCCACACAGGAAGGTAATTACAACGCAACGGAAGGCATGAGTGCCATTCCATTTAACGGCACCATCCTGGCGCACTCTAACGAGTCCGAATGGCAGTCTTTTCGCAATAACAAGAACAACGAAGCGTTTCTGGATAGGGTTTACATCGTTAAGGTGCCCTACTGCACCCGCGTCAGCGAGGAAATCAATATTTATGAGAAGCTGTTGGAACACAGCTCCCTGAGAGAAGCACCGTGCGCTCCTGATACCTTAAAAATGCTAGCTCAGTTCAGTGTTCTGAGTCGAATCAAAGAGCCTGAAAATTCCAATATCTATTCCAAGATGCGGGTCTATGATGGTGAAAACCTTAAAGACACTGACCCTAAAGCGAAGTCTCATCAGGAATACCAAGATGCTGCCGGTGTCGACGAAGGCATGAATGGCTTATCCACCCGGTTTGCCTTCAAAATTTTGTCCAAAGTTTTTAACTTCGATCCGACGGAAGTGGCTGCCAACCCGGTACACCTGCTCTACGTTCTGGAGGATCAGATTGAACAGGCGCAGTTCCCGCAGGAAACGCACGATCTGTATCTGTCCCATCTGAAAGAATATCTGGCGCCACGTTATATCGAGTTTATCGGCAAGGAAATTCAAACCGCTTACCTCGAAAGTTATGCAGAATATGGGCAAAACATTTTTGACCGTTATGTCACCTATGCTGATTTCTGGATACAGGATCAGGAATATCGGGATCCGGATACCGGTGAAATTCTAGATCGCAGCTCGCTGAATGATGAGCTGGAAAAAATTGAAAAACCTGCTGGCATCTCCAACCCGAAAGACTTCCGTAATGAGATCGTTAACTTTGTCCTACGGGCCAGAGCGAACAACAACGGTAAGAATCCGGAATGGCAAAGCTACGAGAAACTGCGTGCAGTCATCGAGAAAAAAATGTTCTCCAACACCGAAGACCTGCTACCGGTGATCTCCTTCAATCCGAAATCGTCCACTGAGGACAAAAGAAAACACGAAGACTTTGTCAATCGCATGGTCAAACGCGGCTATACTGAAAAACAAGTGCGATTGCTGTCCGAATGGTATCTGAGAGTCAGAAAGTCTCAATAGACGACGGAGCTTGTATGCAAAACAGTTATGTGATCGACCGGAGACTGAACGGTAAAAACAAAAGTGCGGTGAACCGGCGCCGTTTTCTTGAGCGTTATAAAAAACACATCAAGAAAGCGGTTAATGAAGCGGTCAATCGTCGCTCAATCACCGATATGGAGAAGGGTGAATCGATCACTATTCCATCCCGGGATATTCAGGAGCCACACTTTTCCCATGGCCAGGGAGGTCAGCGTACATTTGTGAATCCTGGTAACAAGGAGTTCAGCCAGGGAGACCGGTTACGCAAGCCTCAGGGCGGTGGTGCCGGCGGAAATGGATCAGGACAGGGAGCATCAGATAGTGGCGAAGGTATGGATGAGTTTACCTTTAACATCTCCCAGGATGAGTTCCTGGAGTTTCTGTTTGAAGATCTTGCCCTGCCAAATATGGTGCAAAAAGAACTGCGTGAGATGGAGGAATTCACCTATCGTCGCGCGGGCTATTCCACCCAGGGTACCCCGGCGAAAATGAATATTGTTCGCAGCCTGCGCAATGCACATGCGCGTAGAATCGCCATGACCGGTTCCAGCCGACGCCGGATCAAAGAACTGACCGCTGAGCTGGAATCACTGGAAGCCAAAGGCCCACTCGCTGACGATGAGGTCCGTATCGAGGAAATTACAGACCAGATCGAACGTATCAAACGAAAAATGGCCGGCATTCCCTTTATTGATGACTTCGACCTACGCTTCAACCGTCATGAGAAACAACCGATACCCACCAATGCTGCGGTGATGTTCTGCTTGATGGATGTTTCAGGGTCCATGACCCAATCCACCAAAGACATTGCCAAACGTTTTTTTCTATTGCTCTATATGTTTTTGCGACGCAATTACGAAAAAATCGAAGTGGTGTTTATTCGCCACCATACCAGCGCCAAGGAAGTTGACGAGGAAGAGTTTTTCTACTCCCGAGAAACCGGCGGAACCATTGTTAGCAGTGCCCTTAAACTGACAGACGAAATTATCAAACACCGCTACCCGCCTTCTGCCTGGAATATTTATGTGGCCCAGGCATCGGATGGTGACAACTGGAACGATGATTCACCGGTATGCCGGAAAATTCTGACTGAAGCCATCATGCCATTGGTTCAGTACTACTCCTACATCGAAATCACCCCGCGGGATCATCAGGCCCTGTGGTATGAGTATGAAAGCATTTACGGTGATTTCCCGGATCAGTTCTCAATGGAACAAATCGTTGAAGCAGGGGAGATTTATCCTGTTTTCAGAAAACTGTTCCAACGCCGGGAAGCCGCATAAGCGAGGTGAGCATGAGTAAACGCGCGAGCAAACCCTTATCCACGGGATCGGACTGGACTTTTGAGTTAGTGCAGGAATATGACCGCCAGATCGCCAAGATTGCGGCTGAGTTCAAGCTGGATACCTATCCCAACCAGATCGAAATTATCAGCTCCGAACAAATGATGGATGCCTACTCATCCGTTGGCATGCCGGTAGGTTATCATCACTGGAGCTTCGGCAAGCAGTTTTTACAGACGCAGCAGAACTACCAACGCGGACGGATGGGTCTGGCTTATGAGATCGTCATCAACTCCAATCCGTGTATCGCCTATCTGATGGAAGAAAATACCATGACCATGCAGGCACTGGTCATTGCTCATGCCTGTTATGGTCATAACTCATTCTTCAAGAACAACTATCTGTTTAAAACCTGGACCGATGCTGACGCCATCATCGACTATCTGGTATTTGCCAAGAACTTCGTACAAAAGTGTGAGGAGCGCCATGGTATCGCAGAAGTCGAGAAGATTCTGGATAGTTGCCATGCCCTGCAAAACTATGGAGTTGATCGTTATAAGCGGCCAGTTCCGATCTCCGCAACCGAGGAGCGGGAACGACAGAATGAACGAGAGGAGTATCTGCAGCGGCAGGTCAATCTGCTATGGCGGACCATCCCCACTAATGCAGAAAAAGGAGACCTCAAACATAAGTCTCACTTTCCCGAGGAACCACAGGAAAACCTACTGTACTTCATTGAAAAAAATGCACCATTACTGGAAACCTGGCAACGGGAACTGGTCAGAATAGTGCGTAAAATCGCACAATATTTCTACCCACAACGACAAACCCAGGTCATGAATGAAGGCTGGGCAACCTTTTGGCATTACACCATTCTCAATGAGATGTATGACCGTGGCCTGGTGACAGAAGGTTTCATCATGGAGTTTCTGACCTCCCACTCCAGTGTGATTTATCAGCCCTCGTTTGATGCGTCGTACTACAGTGGCATCAATCCGTATGCACTCGGCTTTGCAATGTTTACCGATCTCAGACGAATCTGTCAGAACCCGACCGAGGAAGACCGACAGTGGTTTCCGGATATCGCCGGTAACGATGACTGGCTGGGAACGCTGCACTTCGCCATGGAGAATTTCAAAGACGAAAGCTTTATCCAACAGTTCTTGTCACCCAAAGTCATTCGCGATCTGCACTTGTTTTCCATTCTGGATGACGAAAATATTGCTGAGTACGAAGTGCTGGCCATTCACAACGAAAACGGTTACCAGGCTATTCGTCATCAACTTTCTGAGCAATATAACCTGAGTGTTCGGGAGCCAAATATCCAGGTGTATGAGGTGGACCTTCGTGGTGACCGCTCCATTACATTGCAGCATATCCGTCACAACAATATTCCTCTGGATCAGAGCTCGACGACTGAAGTAATGAAGCATTTACATCGATTATGGGGGTTTGATGTGCACCTGAACTCCATTTTCAACGATGAAATCAAACAAAGCTTTCACATGCCTCCCAAGAAAGGTGAGGACAAGGAGCGGGAAGACAGCGATCTGTTAAAATACGTTTAACATTCTTTTTTTACAGAGAGGCCAAGGCTTACACCTTGGTCTCACTCTTAGCCTGTCTGGTTTATTTTTTTAAAAATCACGCCCCGGATGATTCGCGAAATATTTCAGAATTTACAGATATTCGAAAATACTAAAGAGCCTTTGATTAATACCAGCAGAGAAGCCAGAGCAAGGCCATAATCTGTGACCGGTTTGAACATATTTTTTAATACGGCCTTCGCATTGTAAGTCATTGTGCAGCCTGATAGTTTTCAGTCATGGACGATCCTGTCACAACACTGATCTTCTTTGCGCCCCCCCGACCAAAGTCTAAACGCATTTCTGACAGTGCACTGCTAACTTAAAGCCGCCTAACGATATAAGGCTGTACACCACAGCCCAATAACAATAATACAATGGAGGCACCTCTATGAATCTTGATAATAATTCCAGTGCCAAGGCGGCATACTGGAAAGAAAATATCCGATTGATCATTACGCTACTGGTTGTCTGGTTCGTCGTGTCATTTGGATTTGGCATCCTGCTGGTGGATGTTCTCAATCAAATAAAAATCTTCGGATATAAACTGGGCTTCTGGTTTGCACAGCAGGGCTCAATTTATTGCTTTGTCGTTTTAATTTTCGTGTATACCAGAAAGATGGAAGCCCTGGACCGAAAATATAATTTGCACGAAGACGAGTAAAGGAGACGAACAATGGAGTTACAAACCTTAACCTACATCGTTGTTGGTCTCTCTTTCACACTGTACATCGGCATAGCATTCTGGGCGCGAGCTGGTTCAACCAGTGAATTTTATGTCGCCGGTGGGGGAATTCACCCTGTTGCCAACGGTATGGCGACCGCAGCCGACTGGATGTCTGCGGCATCGTTCATCTCTATGGCCGGTCTGATCGCATTCTTTGGCTATGGCGGGACCGTCTTTCTCATGGGATGGACAGGAGGCTACGTACTGTTAGCCATGTTGCTGGCACCGTATCTACGTAAGTATGGCAAGTTTACCGTCCCTGAGTTTATCGGTGACCGTTACTATTCCAATACTGCCCGTGTGGTAGCCGTTATCTGCCTGATTCTGGCTTCAGTCACATATGTAATTGGTCAAATGAAAGGGGTTGGCGTGGCATTCTCCCGCTTCCTGGAAGTCGATTATGACACCGGCCTCTACATTGGGATGGGCATTGTTTTCCTTTATGCAGTACTTGGTGGCATGAAAGGCATTACCTATACCCAGATCGCTCAATACTGTGTGTTGATTCTGGCGTATACCATTCCTGCCATTTTTATTTCCCTACATCTGACCGGGAACCCAATTCCGCAGTTTGGTCTTGGCGGGACACTGGTCGGCACGGATACCTATTTGCTCGATAAACTTGATCAAATTGTCCAGGATATAGGCTTCAGCGAATATACCACGCAGTTCCGCCTGAGCATGACCAACACCTTCTTCTATACCATGTCGTTGATGATCGGTACTGCAGGTCTGCCACACGTGATCATCCGTTTTTTCACTGTACCCAAAGTCAGTGATGCACGGAAGTCAGCGGGCTGGGCTCTGGTGTTTATCGCCATTCTCTACACCACTGCACCGGCCGTAGCCGCAATGGCCCGTTACAACCTCATGAATACCCTGGAACCCGCTCCAGGTGAGTACATGAAGTATGACGAACGGCCTTCCTGGTTCAACACTTGGGAAAAAACCGGGTTACTGGCAGTTGAAGACAAAAATGGTGATGGCCGCATTCACTACACTGCCAACAAAGACGAAAACGAACTGGTCAAAATTGATAACGACATCATGGTACTGGCCAACCCGGAAATTGCCGGACTGCCAAACTGGGTAATTGCTTTGGTTGCCGCCGGTGGACTGGCTGCAGCATTGTCCACGGCAGCAGGCCTGTTACTGGCTATTTCCTCAGCCATCTCCCATGATCTGTTAAAAGGTGTATTCAGACCTGACATCTCTGAAAAGGGAGAATTGATGGCCAGTCGGGTTACGATGGCCCTGGCCATTATGGCTGCGGGCTATCTCGGCCTGAATCCACCAGGATTTGCAGCCGGAACTGTGGCACTGGCGTTTGGTCTGGCAGCCTCATCAATTTTCCCGGCAGTTATGATGGGTATCTTTTCGAAGAAAATTAATAAGGAAGGAGCCGTCTGGGGCATGATCGGCGGTATTGGCATCACGCTGTTCTACGTCTTCCAACACAAGGGCATCATGTTTATTCCGGGTACGGAATTCTTAGGCAGCATGAAACCCAATTGGTTCTTTGGCATCGAACCTAATGCGTTTGGAGCCATTGGCGCAATCGTAAACTTTGCAATCGCTTTCTCGGTATCGAAAGTGACCGCCCCGCCACCAGAGCACATTCAACACATTGTTGAAGATATCCGTGTTCCCAGTGGTATCGGTTCAGCGTCTAACCATTAACCAATGGACTGATTGGAACAGGTGTTTAACACCTGTTCCCAACTTCCAACCCAGATGTAGACCTTATGTTTAAAAATAAACACATTACAATCGCACTACTCATAGCCCCGTTTTTGGCAATCATCGCTTATTTCGCGACTGACCTGGCCATCGGAGAAAAGCCTCAGGCTGCCGTTGCCGGTCAGAGTTATAAGCTGGCTCCTAAATCAGATTGCCGCCATGAAAGCGGAAAATGTACATTGAAAAACGGCGACATTGAAATCGTCATTCGCGCTGACCAACAAGATACCGGTAGCTGGCTGTTCACACTCGATTCCAACATTGCACTGGAAGCCGCTGCACTGGTAATCGGCCCATCAGAGGCTGAGCAAACGGTTCCGACCAATATGTCTCCGGTCGAGGAAGTCGAGACTAAGACCGCAATGCAAGTCTGGAGCCTTGAAGTACCACCATTTGACAAGAGTAATGATGTAATGCGAGTGGCTGTTTCCGCAGGTGGTTCATTGTATTTTGTCGAAACCTCAGCTATTTTTTCGGAATTCATTACACCTTTCATGGAAACAGCGTCTTCCAAGTAACTGCACTGGAGACCGGACATGAGTGCAACCGTTGAAATTACTGAAGTTATCAGTTTTTTACAAAAAACACCGCCATTCCAGTTTCTGGATGGCAATGCACTGAAGCGAATCGCTTCTGGTCTTGAAGTCCAATATATTAAAGTAGAACAATCCACCGCGATTGAGACACCTGAAAGCGGACCGGTCCTGCACATTATTCGTCGAGGTGCGTTTGAGATTCGCAGCCAGGAGGGCCTTCTGGTTGACCGCCTAGCTGATGGTGAGTGTTTCGGTATCTCCAGTATTCTGGAAAATAATCCTGAAGGCTTTACTGTTATCGCTCTGGAAGACAGCCTGGTCTACCGTCTGGACAGGAAAACATTCCAGACGATCGCCGACGATTACCCAAGCTTTCTGAGTTATTTCACCAGTACCCGGGCAAACAGGCTGCGTAAGTTATTTGCAAGCCAGACTCACCCAACCATTACTCCGGCCATTCATCTTTCCAATTCGGTAGATTCACTCATGTCCTCCGGACTGATTGCCACCGATATTGATAGCACCGTACAGGCTGTCGCAAAAAAAATGACAGCTGCCCGGGTCAGCTCGATCCTGATACTCGAAAACGAACAAATGATTGGGATATTAACCGACCGGGACCTGCGTTCTCGGGTGCTGGCCACTGCACTGCCGGCTGATACTCCCGTTGGCGACATCATGACCCATGACCCCGTATATCTCTCTCAACAGGCCAGCATTATGGAGGCACTGCTGTTGATGAGTGAACGGGATATTCATCATCTACCCATTATCAGTCATGATGCCAAGCCTATTGGCATGATAACTTCAACAGACTTACTACGTAACCAGCAACTCAGCCCTCTACTACTGGCATCAGAAATCAGCCGGCAAACCAATGTCCCGGCGTTAATCAATACCTGTAAACGACTGCCTGCTCTGATAAACAACCTGGTAGTCACCAATATTTCTCCAGTAGATATCGGCAGAGTATTGGCCACCATCTCCGATAATCTGATACAGCAATTGATCAAACTGGCCATGATGCAATATGGACAAGCGCCAATGGATTTTAATTTTCTGGTATTCGGGTCTCTGGCCCGCAGAGAGCAATCTCTTGGTAGCGACCAGGACAACGCATTGATGTTGGAAAATGAACCCAACGAACAGGAAGTGCACTATTTCAATCGACTGGCACGGTTTGTCAGTGACGGTCTGCACCACTGTGGATTTCCCTATTGTCCTGGCAATATCATGGCAACCAATCCAACCTGGATGATGAGCCGACAACAATGGCAACGGCAGTTTAATTACTGGATTGAAAAGTCCACCCCAAAAGCACTATTGAATGCCTCTATTTTCTTTGATATCCGTTCCTCCTACGGACCGGAGGAGCCGGCCAGACAGCTACAGGCAGAAACCCTGAATCATTGTCAAAAAAACAGTATTTTTCTGGCCACATTAACCAGAAATGCGCTGCGTTCCAGACCGCCGTTGGGGTTTTTCCGTAACCTGGTTCTGGAAAGCACGGGCGAACACAAAAATGAGCTGGATCTGAAACACAATGGTATTGCTCTGATTAATGATCTGGCCAGGATCTATGGTCTCGCCACTGGAGAAACCTCGACCTCAACAATTGAGCGACTGCAGAATCTGGGCAATAAAAAAGCCATGTCGCAGGAAAATATTCATAACCTGCAGGACGCCTGGATGTTTCTTTCAGAACTCCGCCTGCAAACCCAACACGATCACTGGCAACAACACGGTAAAATCAGTGCTTATCTTGATCCAACTCATCTGAGCCAGCTGGAAAGACGACACCTGAAAGCAACCTTCAAAGCCATTGCCAGCGCCCAGGATATGGCAAAAATCAGATTTGCCAATGGTTTACCCTCCTAATGTTAATGGCACGTCTACGCACAAAGTTCTTCAACCAGACTCTGAATGCACTACATAACGAGCCATGGAACAATCAGAAATATCTGGTACTGGATATGGAAACGACTGGGCTCAATGTGGCAACGGATCACCTTTTAAGCTTGGGATGGATTAGCATCGACGAAGGCACTATCAAGCTTTCGACGGCACAATTGCTACTCGTCAATCACGGGGCGGTATCCAAAGATACTGTTGGTCTGCACATGATTACGGATCAAGACATCAATGATCAGGGCATACCAGTCAGAACTGCACTCGAATATCTGTACCAGGCGCTTCAGGGACGTTTACTGATTGTGCATCACGCACCAGTGGAAATAGGTTTTCTGACCAGACTCTGGCGTCAAATAGCCTTACCTTCCGTACAGATCAACCTGTTCGACACTCTATTATTTGAACGAATCCAAAAAAATAAAATCCAGGAATATGTCCGCGACGATGCTTTTAGACTGAACAACTGTCGCAAGCGTTATAACCTGCCGGAATACGGCGGGCACAATGCATTGACAGATGCGTTGGCAACAGCGGAGTTGTTTCTCGCACAGGTTGCTCATGTGAGAGCAGAGCCTACCATTGGCTACTTATTTAAAAATGCCGGCCTGACCATTCGACTGCCTTGACACTGAATGCATCACATCTCATCACTGTTACGCAAACCACCCCGACCATGAACTACGTTACTCCGTTTTAAATAGGAACTAAAATGACACATGCTGAGCAAAAGTAAGATTGCTACCGCTAAATGCCTCAAGTAAAATGAAATTTCTATTCCATTTATGGAAACCTTGCCCATACACTCAACCTTGACTGGATTGATTCACTTGGCCATAAGGCTTTCTTTGTCCGGATAAATATGAAGAGACACATATATGTTTACTTTCTGACAACTGGTTTCAAAGGCGCAAAAAAGAAATCATGCTAAATATATTTAAAACTCCGAACCAAAATATAGCCCGCTAACAAATTAGTGACATTACCAGGCACTGGCGAAAGACCGCAGCATCATTTAAGAGAAGCATCTATGAATCAAACTAACCTCCCCAATACTCTGGAAGAATTGGAACAAACGATTGCAGAGCGCTATAACGATCTCAGCAAACGATTGCAACAGGTTGCACGTTATCTTACCGATCACCCCAGAGATGTTGCTTTCGACACCGTTGCCTCTATTGCAACAAAAGCCAATGTAACCCCCTCAACACTGATCCGGTTTGCCAATGCCCTGGGATACCAGGGGTTCAGTGAAATGCAGCGTCTGTTTCGCAGTAAGCTTATTGATAATGCACCGAGCTACAGCGAACGTATTCGCATGGCGAGCCAGGAATACGGCCAATCAGATAACCCTTCACCGTTTCAGCTGTTACAGGAATTCACGACATCCAATGTCATCGCCCTTGATCACCTGAAACATGAAATGGAGGAAGAGAATCTGAATAAGGCGTTGGACATTCTGGAGAATGCCAGGTCAACTCATATCGTTGGGGTCCGGCGAGCCTTTGTCGTGGCATCGTACTTTGCCTACGCCTTACGGCATATAGAACACCATGCTTACCTGGTCGATGGCATCGGAGGGATGTTTAAGGAACAAGCCCAGTCTATCGATGCCCAGGATGCAGTCATTGCCATCAGCTTCACCCCTTACGCCCAGGAAACTCTGGATGTCGCTCAAATCGCCATGAAAAAAGGTAGTCCATTGATTGTGATTACCGATAGTCCGCTCAGCCCATTGGCATTACAAGCCAGTGTCAGCCTGGTAGTGAAAGAAGCCCAAGTTCGCAGCTTCCGCTCCTTAACCTCATCTCTGTGCCTTGCACAAACACTCTCGATCGGTCTTGCCTATCGTCTACAGGCCAACAACAAACTGGATGGCAGCAAACACATCGCGGCTCCGGATGGGGCCTGAAACGACCTTAGAGCTGACACAAATCGCCAGATAAACTCAACCTCCCCCCTGCACTCACAGGATGACCGCCACGGATGGTGGAAATGCAGAATGTGTCGGGAACAAATAGTTTGCGAGTCCTTTCCTGGACGTACCCCGCTCCTACGCATCCATGCGCTCGCGGATGACCGCCACGGATGGTGGAAATGCAGAATGTGTCGGGAACAAATAGTCTGCGAGTCCTTCCCTGGACGTACCCCGCTCCTGCGCATCCATGCGCTCGCGGGATTGGTCCTTCCCTGGACGTACCCCGCTCCCGCGCATCCATGCGCTCGCGGGATTGGTCCTTCCCTGGACGTAAAAAAGCCGCTGTACGCGGCTGAAGTTTATCGCTCGAAAAAACAATCAGGTCGTTTTGCGACGCTTGTTTTGTCGACGTTGGTCAACCACTACTGCTGCAACAATGATGACTCCTTTAATAATGTCCTGATAATATGCATCAATCCTAAGGAAAGTGAAACCGGACAACATCACCCCCAGGATTAAGGCTCCAATTACAGTACCCATAATCCGGCCACGACCACCGGACAAGGACACTCCACCGATGACCGATGCAGCAATTGCATCTAGTTCGTACATTAATCCCATTCCCGCCTGAGCAGTTTTTATCCGTGCAATCGCTACCATCGCAGCCAACCCCGTAAGCAGTCCCGCAATGGCATATATCTTAATCAAGTGCATGTCGATGTTGATGCCGGACACGCGTGCAGCCTGTTCGTTAGCACCTATTGCATAGGTGAATTTTCCGTAACGGGTATAACGCATCACAATATGAAAAATAACTGCAACACATAGAAACACCACGACGGGCATCCAACGACTTAAGCCATTACCCAACACAGCAAAGCTTTCTGTAAATCCGGATACCGGACTACCATCGGTATACCATCTGGCTACGCCACGGGCGCTGACCATCATGCCCAATGTTGCAATAAATGGTGGGATTTTGGTTTTGGTAATCAACACGCCACTGACCAGACCAGCCAACCCACCGACAGCTATACCCACCAGTATTGGCACAATAAACGGCAGGTCGGTCAGCGCAGGATTAATCACTTTGGGCCACTTGGCAGTCTGCGCAAAGGTTGCAGCAATCATTCCGCTCATTGCGACGACAGAACCCGAGGACAAATCAATCCCACCGGTAATAATTACCTGAGTCACACCAATCGCAATAATACCAATGACGGATACTTGCAGAATAATAATCTGTAAACGCGCCACGTTGGTCAGGAAGCTCTGACCCACAAAAATCCACCCAAGTATTTCAAAAAGCACTGCAATGCCAATTAAAACCAGAAAAATGTTAAATTCCGGAGGAATGCGCCTCTTAGTTGCCAGATCCAATGTTTCCATACTGGCAGCAGCTGATTTAGTTACCATAATTACCTCTCTATTCTTTCGGAATCCACCTGCATATGTATTCGATGGTATTTACTTTGCGGCCAAATCCATCACACTGACCTGATCTGCCTCATCACGGTTCAGTATTCCTGTCACTCTGCCTTCATGCATAACGACTATTCTGTCACTCATACCCAACACTTCTGGTAATTCGGAGGAAATCATAATGACTGCCACCCCCTTACGAACCAGCTGAGTCACCAGCGTATGAATTTCTGCCTTAGCACCAACATCAATGCCACGCGTTGGTTCATCCAGAATCAGAATTCTCGGATTAGTCAGCAACCACCGGGCAATCAACACTTTCTGTTGATTTCCTCCAGACAGGTTTTCTATACATTCCTGCATGGTCGGTGTTTTAATTCTCAGTTTCCTGCTCATTTCCTGGCTGGCTTCTTCGACAGCGTGCTCTGCTACAAAACCATGGTTAACATAGTTCTCATGCAATACGGGCAATTGAATATTTTCCTGGACATCCAGCGACAGAAAGCAGCCGGTCTGCTTGCGATCTTCCGTCAAAAATGCCATTCCAAGCTTGATGGCATCGTTGGGGGATTTAATGGATACCGGCTTGCCTTCAATGATAATCTCGCCGCGGTTGGCAGGAGTAACACCAAATAATGCTTCAGCAACATTGGAACGTCCGGACCCAACCAATCCGGCAAAGCCTAGAATCTCACCAGCGCGCACATCAAATGACACATCGGAAAAGACACCCTCCAGTGTCAGATTTTTAACCGACAACACAACATCACCCATTTCCACTTCTTCTTTTGGAAACATTTGAGTGACATCACGCCCCACCATCATACGAATAATGTCATCACGTGTGACATCACTGGCAGCATGTGTCGCCACATACTGACCATCACGAAACACTGAAAACTCATCCGCAATTTCAAACAACTCACTCATCTTGTGAGTGATGTATACAATGCCAATTCCGCGTTCACGCAGACCATGAATAATAGTAAAGAGGTGCTCCACCTCGTTTTCAGTCAGCGCGGATGTCGGCTCATCCATGATGAGGACATCGGAATTAAACGATACTGCTTTTGCAATTTCGACCATCTGCCGATTGGCAACAGTCAGATCTTTAATTTCGGCATCTGGGTGAATATTGATATTCAGCTCGGAGAGAAGCTCAATTGTCTTGCGCCGCATCTCTTGGTGATCAATTAATCCCATAGAATTTTTAGGTTCGCGACGAATCCAGATGTTTTCTGCAACCGTCATGTAGTCCATCAGTAACAATTCCTGGTGGATCATCGCAATGCCAGCTTCCTGTGCTGCCAGGGGTGTGGCTAGATATACCGGCTCTCCACGCAGACGAACTTCACCTTTGTCCGGATGATAAATTCCGGCAATGATTTTCATCAGAGTGGACTTACCCGCTCCATTTTCTCCCATCAGAGCATGTACAGTACCAGGCCTGACACGAAGCGAGACATTATCCAATGCAACGACACCGGGAAATTCCTTACGGGCGTTGATAACTTCAAGTACATATTTATAAGGGTGCGACTGAGTTTCTGTCACATCGGCAGGCAGGTTTTCTACTCGTGATGCGCTGACCATAACGCAACACCTCCACGTTAGCAAAACTCAAAATTGAACAATATCAATGCAAATTGCCGTGTCTTATAGAAAGACAGCAAGAAAAAGATAATGGGTTATTTTCAGTGTATTCCGGCACTCAATCATCTTCACAACTGAAGATGATTGAGTTTCCATATGAACTTAATTCATAAACTCGTTCATATTAGACGGTACAACCAGTTTGAATGGTACCCAGACCTTTTGATCGACATCTTCGCCCTCTGCCAGTTTAACAGCAGTATCAATGGCACCTTTGCCCTGACCCGCAGCATCCTGGAACACCGTGACATCAAGATCACCGGCTTTCATCGCAGCAAGCGCATCCGCAGTCGCATCAATGCCTGCAACAACTACTTTGTCCATTGGCCGTCCAGCCGCTTTCAGGGCCTGAATTGCACCGATGGCCATTTCGTCATTGTTGGAAATAACAGCATCAAATTTCAAACCGGCAGACAACCAGTTAGTCATCAGATCATTACCTTTGGTACGTGACCATTCGGCGGTTTGCTCTTCAATGATCTCAAGACCTGAACACTCGGGAGTCGCGATGACATCATGGATGTCTTTGGTACGTTGAATGGCAGCCTGGTTTGACAGTTCTCCCATCATGACCACAACCTTACCTTTACCTCCCAGAAGACGGCAGACCTCTTTGGTTTGAAGAGTCCCTGAATCCGTTTCATTGGAGGCCACAAAAGCCTGATTGTCTGGCAACATTTCAAGATTGATAGGCTGACGGTTCACATAAACCAGAGGAATACCTGCACTAGAGGCATCGTCACTCATTGACACCGTTGCATCAGTATCCACGGGGTTTACGATAATCGCGTCAACACCGGAAGCTATAAAGTTCTGTATTTGGTTAAGTTGTTGCCCTACTTCGTTTTTCGCGTCTTCCACTTGCAGAGATACGCCAGCCTCATCAGCATAGTTCTCCATCCCCTTACGCAGGACAGTCAGGAAGTTGTCATCGAATAACGCCATGGAAACGCCAATTTTTAACTCCTTGGCATAAGCGGGACCTGCCAGTAGTGAAGTTGCGATTGCAGTTGTGGCTAAAGCAGCTAAAGCTATTTTTTTCATTTATTTTTAACTCCTCTGGGTGAATGCCCGGTTGCATTCTATTATTTTTATTAATACCGGAAGGAGTCCAACATGGAGCTATCGAACCCCCTCGCTTCTCTATCTTCAACTAAGTGACTGAAGTCACTCTGAACGAGTGATCAGGATCAGTCCAGTTTATATAGCAAGCCTTTAAGTTAGACCATGGAAAATTGGTTGTAGAAATTATTTTCCATATTTCCAACTTACAGAATATATATTCCATATTGCGTTCGATTTACTATCTTGTCAACACTGAAAGCAACAACAAGGATTATCTCAAGCGAACGAATTCATTATAGTCCCTGAAATTCTCATTTTGGAATTTATTTTTTAAAAAAAAACAATATGAAACGTAAATTCCATAAACAGTGATTGTTAACATCACCTGGCGAAACCATCTGCCCAGACATGTTTCACCTTATTCTACGAATGATTAACAGTACGTTTCTGGCGGAAAGTCATAAATCAAACACAGCTTTAACTTCTCCTTAAGGTCCCACACTGCGTGTATCGGCAACATCGATAACACAAAGTTGCATCCGCAATTTATGTAACAAAACAAAAAGTTCTGATTATTACTTTATTGAAATATTTGTTCTATTCTATAAAAAAGAGCAGACCAGCGAGCCAGGCACAGTCTTAACTTCACCAACAACCGATTGACTGTCAAATACTTCTCGCTCAACGGCATCGAATAAACCGGCAACCTAATCATTGATACATCACTCAGGTATGGCTATGTCTCACATCATTAAATTCTCACTTAATCATATGGTGTATCCATCCTGCAGCGCTCAAGAACTCATTATGACAGCCGCACAGCTTGGGATTAACGCCATAGAATTGCGAAATGACATACAGACGAACAGCATCACCGATCTACAACAAGCCACAGAGATAGGAGCCCTGGCCAAGGAAAACGGCATTGAAATCTTAACCATCAACGCACTTTACCCATTCAATATATGGAATGAAGAGAGAGAAGCTCAGGCCGAAAAACTGGCCGGTCTGGCTCATGCATGTGAAGCCGGTGGACTGGTGTTATGTCCATTAAATGATGGCAGTTATAAAGCCAGCGAAGAAGAAAAAGCAGCCAACCTGGAAATCGCTCTGACGTCCCTGGATAAAATACTTGAGCGATACAATTTAACAGGATTTGTGGAAGCACTGGGATTTCCCGTCTCGTCAATAAGACTGAAACGCAAGGTGGTGGACGCCATTAAAGAAGTTGGGCTGGAAAACCGCTTTAGCCTGGTACACGATACTTTTCATCATCAAGGTGCCGGCGAGCAGGAAATGTTTGCCAACATGACGGGCCTGGTTCATATCTCCGGTGTAGAGGACCCAAACATTACGTTTGCATCCATGCAGGATAGCCATCGGGTATTCGTAGGCCCCAATGACCGTCTCGATAATATCCAGCAAATTCGCCAACTTCTGACTGATGGGTATAAAGGCTATTTTTCATTTGAACCGTTCTCCAGAAAGATCGGGAATTTACCTGACCCAATAGCCGCTGCGAAAGAAAGCATTGATTACATTTCGGCCCAGCTGCAGCCCATTAATCAGCACAATGATTGAAAAAGTATGTGAGTCTTGGCAGTCGACGATCAGCGGATTCAAGATGTACTCGCTATCTGCCGTTAAACAAAAATAAAAACCATTTTAGATGAATGATTTGATGGAGATGTCACTATGAAAAGCGTTTTAATACCTTGTATGCTCCCGCATCTTTCAAATTTTGATCCGTACGTGCGGTGATGTACTGGCTTTCCATGCCTGTTACAAACACGTTCGACGATGTCACCACTGAAGCCATTATTGAGAGTATCACTTCATGAAATGGATTTGCCGCAGTGGTTTCTATAGATGCTTTAAAACGGTATGTTGAAATCGAAATGCCTGGCTAGCCAATATTTTATCGTTGTATCGTATTCTGATACCCGAGGACGGATGTTCATACGAGGATGTTACGGACTTGTCATGTTGTCATTTTTGCCTGAATTCCGGCTTACAAAATTTTAAATACCGTATGAATGTTGCTCTATACTGAGAAAAGTCGCACCAAATAAAAATTAACAAATGCGCAGTCAAGAGATATTGAGATGAAATTGAATGTCCGGTTTAAAATAGCGCTTAGCGCTGGACTCTGTCTTATCATTGCATCACTGCTTCTAATTGCTTATGGTTTGTACAGTTCGACTTCCACCCAATCGATCATATCGGCCAGAATCACGTCCCTGGTAAGGGAAAATACTCTCCAGAACATTAATAATCTTGCTTCGGCACGCTCCAATTACATCCAGGCAAAACTACAGGAAGGACTGGATGCCGCCCGAACTATGGCACAAAGCTTTGAAGTTGCGCAAAAAGAAGGTGTTCGCAAGGCCATGGGGCAAGATCGCAATCGAATCAACAACCTGCTGAAAACCATCCTGGTCAATAACGATCATTTTTATTCTACATTTTCAGCCTGGGAACCTCAGGCACTGGACAATCAGGATCTATTTTTCCGTAAAAGCGGTGACACTGGCAGTGAGGCGGGTACTGGTCGTTTCCTGCCGAGCTGGAGCAGAGATAGTACCGGAGAAGCGGTTGTGACCACTCTCGATAATTATGACAGCCAGGATTCATTTGCAAATGGCATTTTAAAAGGCGGTTGGTACCTCACCCCCAAAAGCACTCTACAGGAAAGCGTATACGGACCGGTTCCTGTTATTACCGACAACGGCTCTAAAATATGGCAAATATCCTTATCTGTTCCTATAGTCGTCGACGATAAATTTCTGGGCATAGCCGGCATAACTTATAACCAGGCATTTATTCAACAGCTGGTTGAACAACTTGATGCTGATCTGTTTAAAGGTCAAGGGCGGGCAATCGTTATTAATTATGACGGAATCATTATCGCCGAAAGCGAAAATCCTGCTTTGACGGGCGAAGCCATCTCATCCGCCATGCCTGACAGTGCCGATGAAATTATCCAGGACACACAAAACAAAACCACCAAATCCTTCTACTCTGACAACAATCAGATACTCAATGCAATCGTACCGCTGACACTCGGCAAAACAACCACACCGTGGTCAGTCATGATCTCATTACCACAGACGGTTGTCCTGTCAGACGTACTGGCGCTGAAAAAAGAAATGGCCGATCGCAGTCTCGACAGCAGTCTTTGGCAGATAGTCGTCGGGGTTATAGTGTCTGTGGCTTTTGTTCTCCTGCTGTGGCTACTCGCCGGCAAGCTGGCCAAACCGGTCTCAAGCGCTGTGGAACTGGCTCAGGATATTCGTGTTGGCGAATTTTCGAAGCGACTCGACCATAAATCCAACGATGAAGTCGGTCAACTGACGGACGCACTAAACTCGATGGCCAGCAGTCTGCAAGAGCAGGTTCTGCTGGCAGAACGCATCTCACAGGGTGATTTGAATCAGACTGTGAACCTGACATCTGATCGCGATAAGCTCGGTCTGGCTCTGCAGCGGATGATTGAACACCTGAATACACTCGTTAGTCAGGTTCAGCAGGGCGCTCAGGCAATTTCAAAAAACGCCTCCCAAATGGCTGAACTCAGCCAAGGCATTTCAGAAGGCGCAACAAACTCTGCCACATCGGTCACTGAAATCAGCACCACTATTACCCAGATGACCCAGCAAACATCAGAAAGCGCAGAGAATGCACATCAGGCAGACTTACTCTCGAAAGAGTCTCAACGTCATGCGGAAGAAGGCAATCAGTTAATGGATGAGCTGAACCATGCCATGAAGGAAATTGGCGACTCAGGCAAAAACATTACGGAGATCATCAAAACTATTAACGATATCTCCAGCCAGACCAACCTGCTGGCCCTGAATGCTGCCATCGAAGCGGCCAGAGCCGGAGAGCAGGGTCGTGGTTTTGCGGTTGTTGCAGACGAAGTCCGTAGTTTGGCTGCGCGTAGCTCCAAAGCAGCGTCCGAATCTGCGGCAATGATAGAGAGCACTACGGAGAAAACCCGTGTCGGTACCGAAATCGCCGCTAAAACCGCGGAATCACTGAAAGAAATTGTAACCTCAGCTCAGAAAGTTTCAGATCTCGTTTCGTTAATTGCACACGCTTCGAGCGAACAGGCTTCTGCCTTAAAACATGCCAGCATTGGACTTGAGCAGATTGATCAGGTAACTCACCAGAACAGTCAGAGTGCCGAAGAATGCGCCAGTGCGGCGCAGATTCTGACCCAGCAGGCCAGACAGCTACAGGAGCTGATCAGCACCTTTAAAGTCAAAGACTGATTGGGAGCCGCCGAAAGCCAACAGGCCCAGGCCTGAATATTTGAAACAGTTTATTGCTAAACAATTGGAATATTTATTCCGAAAAAATCCAAAGCATTAGGCATGACAGTATTCATTTAGAAAAAAAATTTCATTCTCGGTACTCCTTGTGACCAGTTCGCTTTATCGGCAGCCGGCCTCCGTCTTATCAGAACCGCGAAAAAACATAATTAACCTGGCATCCCTGAAACCCAAACCAGCTCTGCCGACGTAATGTATTCATATTGTTTTTATGGAATTTATGTTCTATTATTTTGAAAAATGAAACAACAGGACCAAAAAAGCTTTTTACGCATTTGGGCCGCCGATACCGAACGATGGAAGACCGTTTCCACCAAACAAAAATACGGGTACACAACACATGAGCAAGAATAAAACTCTGGACTTGATATGCCTTGGGCGTGCTGCAGTTGATTTTTACGGCGAACAGATTGGCAGTCGTCTGGAGGATGAAAGCAGCTTCGCTAAATATCTCGGAGGCTCATCCTGTAATATCGCATTCGGAACCTCTCGTCTGGGTCTTAAATCGGCCATGCTGACCCGTGTGGGAGATGAACACATGGGACGTTTTGTTCGTGAAGAACTGGTCCGGGCCGGAGTGGATGTCAGCCATGTGGTCACCGATAAAGAACGTTTAACCGGTCTGGTGATTCTGGGAATCAAAGATAAAGAAACCTTCCCACTCATTTTTTACCGCAAAGACTGTGCGGACATGGCCATCGACAGCTCCGATTTCAGCCCGGAGTTTATCGCCTCCAGTAAAGCCCTGTTGATTACCGGCACTCACTTTTCCACCGAGCAGACTTATAAAACCAGTAAAACAGCCATCGAATATGCCAAAGCAGCCGGTACCAAAGTTGTTCTAGATATTGATTATCGTCCGGTACTGTGGGGCCTGACATCGCTCGGAGACGGTGAAACACGTTTTATTTCTGATGATGGCGTCAGTCAGCATCTGCAGTCCATTTTGCCCGACATTGATTTGATCGTTGGAACAGAAGAGGAAATTCATATTGCCGGTGGCAGTACTGACACGATTACCGCGCTGAAGAAAATCCGTGAATTAACCAGTGGAACCATCGTGCTGAAGCTGGGAGAACTCGGCTGTACCGTGCTGGATGGTAAGATTCCTGACAACGCCTCAGACTTCGAAGCCTTTCAGGGAGTCCGCATCGAAGTACTTAACGTGCTCGGTGCCGGCGATGCTTTCATGAGTGGTTTTTTACGCGGCTGGCTACGAGATGAACCTTATGAACGCTGTTGCGCTTACGCCAATGCCTGCGGTGCGCTGGTAGTATCCCGTCATGGATGCGCGCCGGCCATTCCCAGTGCAGAGGAGCTGGACAACTACCTCACCAGGGAACATAGCGTACCTCGTCCGGATCTCGACAAAACCCTCAATAAGCTGCATCGCGTAACAGCTCAACGTCGTAGCCGGCAGTGGGATGATCTCTGCATTTTGGCCTTTGATCACCGCAAGCAATTGTTCGATATGGCACGTGAGGAAAACGTCGATCCAGGCAAAGTCAAAGCCCTCAAAAGGCTGTTGGTCAAGGCGGCAGAAAAGGGAGCGAGCCAGATCGGTAGCAGTCAGGCAGGGGTATTGATTGATGACACTTACGGTCAGGATGCACTCAACGATGTCACCGGCAAAGGCTGGTGGATTGGACGCCCGGTTGAACTCCCCAGCTCACGTCCACTGGAATTTGAAGGCGGTAACAATATCAGCGCCAGATTAAGACAGTGGCCGATTGAACACATCGTCAAATGTCTGGTGTTTTACCATCCTGAAGACAGCTCTGAACTCAGGTTGGCTCAGGAGCGCCGCGTTAAAGAATTGTATCAGGCCTGTTGCGCTACAGGTCATGAGTTATTGCTGGAACTGATCCCTCCGCAACGTTCAGAAATCACAGACGATACATTTGTGACCGCCATGATGCGATTCTATAACCTGGAAGTCTTTCCTGACTGGTGGAAACTGCCACCACAGACTCCAGCTTCCTGGGAGAAAATTACCACTCTGATTGAGTCGAGAGACCCTCATTGTCATGGGGTGGTTATGCTCGGTCTGGACGCTCCGGCAGATGAACTGAAAAGAGGCTTCAATGACAGTGCCGGTTTTAACATCTGCAAAGGTTTTGCCGTTGGCCGCACCATTTTCAGTGAACCCAGCCGGCAATGGCTACGGGGTGAGTATAACGATCAGCAACTCATCGACGGTGTTGTGCAGAATTATCTGGAACTCGTTTCCTTCTGGAAAGAACGCAATAACAACAGCTAATCAAGTATTGCAGTACATCAGCAATGCCAGCCGGCAATGGCGTTAGGCTGTACCGGCCAGACTGGCGTTTCAGCTCTTTAGCAGAATCAAGATTCAAGAGGTCAGCAATCATGAAAACAATTAAACTCACGATGGCCCAGGCCATCATCAAATACATGACCGCTCAGAAAGTGGACATCGATGGCGAGATCAAACCCATGTTCGCCGGTGTATGGGCAATCTTTGGTCACGGCAATGTCGCCGGTCTGGGTGAAGCGCTGTATCGCGTGCGCGATGAGTTGCCCACTTATCGTGCTCATAATGAACAAGCTATGTCACATGCTGCCATTGCTTATGCCAAAACCATGAACCGCCGCCAGATGATGGCCTGTACCGCTTCTGCCGGACCAGGCTCAGTCAACATGGTCACCGCAGCTGCCGTTGCTCATGTCAATCGCATTCCAGTGTTGTTTTTGCCTGGAGACACATTTGCCACCAGGATGCCGGACCCGGTATTGCAGCAAATCGAAAACTTTCATGATATGACTCTGACATCGAACGATTGCTTCAAACCGGTCAGTCGTTTTTTTGATCGTATTACCCGCCCGGAACAATTACTCAGCGCTCTTCCACAAGCAATGAGAGTGTTAACCGATCCAGTGGAATGTGGTCCGGTCACCCTGGCAATTCCACAAGACGTACAAACCATGGCATTCGATTATCCGGAAAGCTTCTTTGCCGAAAAGATTCATCGTCAACGCCGCCCGGGAGCCGATGCCAATGAGTTGCTGGAAGCCATTACCCTGATCCGTCAGGCCAGGAAACCGCTGGTGGTGGCCGGTGGTGGCGTACATTACTCCGGTGCCGTGACTGAGCTGGACAGCTTTGTCTCCAGCTATCATTTACCGGTGGGAGAAACACAGGCGGGCAAAGGTGCCTTGCCATGGGACCACAAGGACAATATGGGCAGTATGGGCGTAACCGGCGCTGCTTCCACGAATACACTGGCCGCCGAAGCCGATCTGATCATTGCAGTCGGTACCCGTCTGGGAGATTTTACCTCAGGCTCCAGAGCACTGATTAACCCGGACGCCAAACTGTTGTGTCTCAATGTCGCGTCATTTGATGCTATTAAACACAAAGGACAGTCTCTGGTAGGGGATGCCAAAACTATCCTGCCACAGCTGCAAACTGGCCTGGAAGGCTGGCAACCCGATGGAGCATGGATTGAAAAAGCCGCACAACTCAAAGCCGAGTGGGATAAATCAGTGGATACCGCCACCACCGATCGCGGTACCAACCTGCCTACCGATGCGGAATGTGTGGGCGCAGTCAACCGGGCAGTCGGAGAAAAAGACATTGTCGTCTGTGCTGCCGGAGGCCTGCCTGGAGAGCTTCAGAAACTCTGGCGTACCCGCTATGACAAGGGTTATCACATGGAATACGGATACTCTTGTATGGGATACGAAATTCCTGGCGGTGTAGGCACTAAAATGGCACGGCCGGAATCGGAAATCTTCGTGATGGTCGGAGATGGCTCTTACCTGATGCTCAATTCAGAGCTGGCCACTTCCGTCATGCTGGGGCTGAAAATCATTGTCGTGGTACTGGATAACCGGGGCTTTGGTTGTATTCACCGGTTGCAGAACGCCTGCGGTGGCGCGCCTTTCAATAATCTTCTGGAAGATTGTCTGAGTACTGAAAACGGTGCCCCGAAAACAGATTTTGCCGCTCATGCCGCCGCGCTCGGTGCCCGCTCAGAACAGGTTCACAACATTACCGAACTGGAAGCCGCACTGGAACGGGCCAAAGCATCCGATATCAGCTATGTCATTGCCATCGATACTGATGCCGTGACGGTGGCCAGCGAAGGTGGAGCCTGGTGGGATGTTGCCATTCCCGAAGTATCACCACGCAAAGAAGTGCAGCAATCCCGGAAAGGGTACGAAGAGCAGAAAGTCAAACAGGCAAAGAATTTCTAAACTTCCTAAAACGAACGTTTGCCGGCAGCGACTGCCGGCAAACAGCGCCAACATTTCTTGGAGAATAAAAAATGAGCGTTAGACTGGGTATCAATCCACTGACCTGGACCAATGATGATCTGCCCGAACTCGGCGCAGATACACCTCTGGAAACCTGCCTGAGCGAAGGTAAACAGGCTGGATTTTCCGGCTTTGAGCTGGGACAGAAGTTTCCCCGTAGCTCCGAAGTTCTTGGCCCTATTCTGGACAGCCACAACCTGAGTCTGGTGTCGGGATGGTACAGCTCTGAACTACTGACCCGCAGCGTTGAAGCAGAAATCGAAGCCATCCAGGGGCATCTCAAGTTATTAAAGGACCTGGGCGCAACCACCATGGTTTACTGTGAAGTAACCCACTGTATACACGGACAACGAGAAACCCCTTTGTCCCATAAACCCAACATGACCGACGATCAATGGAAAGAGTTCACCAGCCGCCTGAATCAGGTGGCCGACTACTGCCAGGATCAGGGTATCAAAATTGCCTACCATCACCATATGGGGACTGTCGTTCAAACTGAGACAGAAGTGGACAGACTGATGGACATGACCCGGGATTCCGTTGGACTGCTGCTCGATACCGGTCACCTGACCTATGCTGGTGGTGATCCGATCGCCCTTCAAAAACGGTATGCCAGTCGAATTAATCATGTGCACTGCAAAGACATGAGAAAGGCAGTACTGACCGATTCACTCAATCGCGACAGAAGCTTTCTCGATTCGGTACTCGATGGTGTGTTTACCGTGCCAGGAGACGGTTTTATCGACTATCCAACTCTGTTCAAGGGACTCAAAGAAGCCAACTACGAAGGCTGGCTGGTGGTCGAAGCAGAACAGGATCCTGCCGTTGCCCACCCACTCACTTATGCAACCATGGGGCATGACAATCTGGTCAAGCTGTGCGCTGACGCGGGACTGAGCATTCAAAAGTAACACGACCAGGCGGAAACGGTCGGCGAAGACAAAACGAGGATGTAGAACATGAAAGTACTCGGAAATTTTATCAACAATCAGGCAGTGGCCAGCACCAGTGAACGCTTTGGCCCTGTCTTTAATCCGGCAACCGGAGAACAGTCATCTCAGGTGGCACTGTCCTCTGCCGAAGAAACCCGTCAGGCCATCACTGCGGCGGAAAAGGCATTCGCCACCTGGAGCAAAGTGACACCGTTAAATCGGGCCCGCATCCTGTTTAAATTCAAGGCACTCGTTGAAGAACATGTCGACGAACTGGCCACCATGATTACATCCGAGCACGGCAAAGTCTTTTCCGATGCCAAAGGCGAACTGACCCGGGGTCTGGAAGTCGTGGAATTCGCTTGTGGCATTCCTCACTTACTTAAAGGAGAGCACAGCCTCAATGTCGGCCGTGGCGTGGACAGTTTCTCACTGATGCAGCCGGTAGGTGTTTGTGCCGGTATTTCACCGTTTAATTTCCCTGCCATGGTACCAATGTGGATGTTTCCGATTGCCATCGCCTGTGGTAATACATTCGTGATGAAGCCCTCCGAAAAAGATCCGGGTACGACGTACCGGCTGGCGGAACTGCTGGCGGAAGCCGGACTGCCCGACGGTGTATTCAATATCGTCAATGGTGACAAAGAAGCTGTTGATGTGTTGTTAACCGACGACCGGATCACTTCTGTCAGCTTTGTCGGTTCGACCCCCATTGCCGAATATATTTACCGGACAGCCAGCGAACACGGCAAACGGGTACAAGCACTGGGTGGTGCCAAAAATCACATGGTCATCATGCCGGATGCAGATCCAACACAGGTCGTCCACTCGTTGATGGGTGCGGCCTATGGATCTGCCGGCGAACGCTGCATGGCCATTTCGGTGGCTGTCTGCGTTGGTGATGAGGTGGCTGATCACCTGGTATCATCTCTGACTAAAGAAATCGAAACCATGCGTGTTGGCCCGGGTATCGGTTTGCCGGAAGAGAGCCATATGGGACCGTTGATCAGCAAAGAACACGCTGGCAAAGTTAAAGCTTATATCGATAGCGGCGTGGAAGAAGGTGCCACGTTGATTGTTGATGGCCGTAACTTTACTTATCCGGGTCATGAAAACGGCTATTTTGTGGGTCCGACCCTGTTTGATCATGTCAAACCGGGAATGCGGATTTATAACGAGGAAATTTTCGGACCGGTACTGTCAGTTGTCAGAGTGAAGAGTTACGATGAAGCGGTAAAACTCATTAATGCTCATGAGTACGGCAATGGCACCGCTATTTTCACCCGCGATGGTGATAGTGCACGACAATTCTGCGAAGATATTCAGGTCGGCATGGTTGGTGTAAACATCCCTATTCCAGTGCCAATGGCGTTCCATAGTTTTGGTGGCTGGAAGCGTTCATTGTTTGGTCCGTTGCACATGCATGGACCGGATGGCGTGCGGTTTTATACTAAAATGAAAACCGTCACTGCCCGCTGGCCGACTGGCCAGAGAGCTGGTGCCGAGTTTTCCATGCCAACCATGAAGTAAGCCAATTGTTGACTGGTAAGCCTGATTTACCGGTCTTTTCAACTGTATCGGACAAACGCAATGAAGATAAAAATAATAATTGCGGTGTTCTGCAGTGTCCTCTGTGGATACAGCTCGGCACTCAATATCGGCGTAACCATGACCTCCCTGGACAATCCTTTTCTGACCATTTTGTTAAATGGCATGAAGACACAGGCGCAAACGACACCTGATGTGCACCTACAAATTGAAGATGCAAACCTGGACGTGGGTCGCCAACTTAATCAAGTACAGAGTTTCATTGCCAGTGGTGTTGACGCCATTATCGTTAATGCCGTCGACGGTGATTCCACCATGGCCATTACTCAACTTACCAAAGAAGCCAATATTCCTCTGGTTTATGTCAACCATCCACCCATTGATGTTGATCGACTGCCCGATACAGCCAGCTTCATCGGCTCCAATGAACTCGATTCCGGCACACTGCAAACAGAAGCCGTCTGCCAGCGACTAAATGGCCGTGGCAATGTGGTGGTCATCATGGGACCGCTCGAAAACCATTCAGCCCACACCCGAACCCAGGATATCAGAGATGTCCTGGCGACTCCGGAGTGTTCCGGTATCAGCATCGTCGATAACCGTGTGGCCAACTGGTCACGGACTGAAGCCTATGACCTCATGAGCAACTGGCTGACCACAGGCATCAAGTTTAATGCGGTCATTGCCAATAATGACGAAATGGCCATCGGCGCCATACAGGCTCTCAAAGCTGCTCATGCAGATATGGACAGTCTGGTCATTGCCGGCATTGACGCCACACCTGACGGCCTTAGAGCCATGGAATCCGGTGACCTTGACATTACGGTCTACCAAAACGCCTCAGAACAAGGAGCTGTTAGCATTCGGGTCGCTCAAAAACTCGTTGCAGGTCAGGCCGTGCCCAGGAATATCTGGATTCCTTTTGAACTGGTCACTCCGGCGAACATGGAACAGTATCTACAGCACTGAGGTTTTGAAAAGGCTTGTACTCATAGACCTGACTGCTAAGCTTCATCACCGGCTTGAACACGAGAGTAAGTTATATGAAAGAAAGGGATATGGTCTTTTTTCAACCATTGTGGCGGCGCATCGCCGTAACTGTATTTTGCTTCGTATGGGCACTGTATGAATGGGCAACAGGCTCTTCTTTCTGGGGCATCATTGCCCTTGGCATGACCGGGTATTGTCTTTGGGCTTTGTTCTATAACTTCGAGCCCATCTCTCCAGACGAACACAGTGACGGGGAATAGCCCCGTCACCGATTAGTTATCAAACTGACTGCCAGGTTTCCGTGGCTGCAGAGGCAAACAATGCGTCTATCACCTTCATCTGCCGGATAGCGTCTTCAACAGCATATTCCTGAGTGATCTCTCCGCGAACAGCTTTGGAAAAATTGGTGACTTCATTTTCATACTGAGCCACCTGATCCACTTCCACAGGTCGCATCAACATTTCTGTCAGATCCCCCGTTTCACTCACCCATATTTCAGCAGGGTGCTGCTCTCCAGGAACATACGGTGCAGGCAAGTCTATCAATGCTTTCTCACAGATAACCTGCAGCCTCTGACTCGCCGCCATCTCCATGCTCACCGTAAATGTGGCACGACGACCATTACCAAAATCCAGAATCGCATTGGCGGTCATATCGACCTGACTGGCAGGATCGCGAATTACTGAACAGAACACCCTTTCCGGCTCCTGTTCAAATACATAACGAGCACTCACCGTGGTATAACACCCGAGATCGTAAATAGCACCACCACCAAATTCTGGTTTAAACCGAAAATCATCGGGCTTATCCAGGCTAATGGAAAACATCGCCTGCATATTTCTGACTTGACCATATTGCCCACTATGAATCAGCTGCCGTAATTTATGCCACTGTGGGTGATGACGAACCATAAACGCCTCGGCAACAATAATTCCATCAGGGGTCTCACGTAATTGTTCAGCTTCCTTGGCATTCATAGTAATCGGTTTTTCACACAAAACATGCTTTCCCTTTTGTGCGGCCTTTAATGCGTATTCCAGATGTAAATGATTGGGCAGAGGGATATAAACAGCTTCAATATCGGGATCATCCAGTATTTCATCGTAACTGTCATAGGCCACCGGAATGCTAAACTCTGCGGCAAAGTCCTTTGATTTATCTATATTGCGTGACGCAACTGCCTGGATCTCACACCAGGGACTCGCCTGGAGTGCCGGCACAATAGCATTGCGGGCAATATTTGCAGTGCCGATAATGCCCCATTTTACCTTCTTGATATTGGAATCATTTGATGGTTGATTCATACCTACCCCCTGTTGATCAATAAGCAGCCCCTGATCAGGACCCGTGCTGATAGACATATGCGATCAGAAGTCAGCGATACACGATTATGACCTTAACATTTTTTTGATACAAAAAAATATTGGCTCCTATGAAACGGCCAAACTTATGCATCCCCTCCACAGCCTGGGTTTCTTTAGACAGCAAAAACAGATACATCAGTAAATAGATAATCGATGAAACCATCACCACAATCACAGTAGTTGGCAGAGCTGATACCTCCAGCTGCTTAACAGCACTGTGTAACTACCCCGGGGAAAGACAAGCCATTGCTTGCGAAACCCCGGCTATCCAACACTTGCAGATGTGACCGGTGGTTTCAGCGATATGTCGTCATAAGTTGGCATCAGAGCAGCTGCGTCATGACTTATTATGATTTCAGCATCCACTCGTGATCCGGATCATTATGGAATTTCCAGACCCGTTTTGGACCCGCCATGACATTCAGATAATACAGATCATAACCATGAGGCGCGCCCACCGGATGATAACCTTCCGGCACCATAACCACATTTCGGTCTTCAACACTCATCGTCTCGTCCAGAGAACGATCATCATTGTAGACACGTTGGAATGAAAAACCTTGAGACGGATTCAGCCGGTGGTAATAGGTTTCTTCCAGAAATGATTCCTGCGGCAGATTATCTACAGAATGTTTGTGAGGGGGATAACTGGACCAGTTCCCTGCCGGCGTATAAACCTCCACCACCAACAGGCTATCTGCAGATTCATCCCAGTCCGGCAGAATATCCTGAATAAAACGAGTATTGGAACCCTGTCCTCTAGTTGAACATTTTTTGTCAGGATCAGGTTCTATCAACCTGGCTTTATGATTTCCGAAACCGGGTGCCTTACAAACTGCCAGCTCCAGCTCAGTCGTTGCTTCAACAACGTACTGACTGTCATTGGGAATGTAGACAGCATAAGGAGGTATTTTTTCAAACACATCCATCCGTGCACCAATATTTTCCCAGACCTGATCTCCAGTACTGACTGTTGCACACCCACTCACCAGCACCAAACAAACTTCCTGATCCAGTGTCTGCTGTTCCAATTTCTGACCAGGCGACAATTTATAGACTTCAAAACCAATATATTTCCAGCCTGCGGACTCAGGCGTAATCTGGAGGATACGACCATTTTGGTCCGGATCTCCGGGGCGAACTAGCAATTTTGACATGGCTTGCTCCTGATATGCTGTACTGTTGGAAGAGAACGTTAAAACTCGTGAATAAAAGAATTATAAAATGAAATGTTTATATTTATGCAATCATACATGAAATATTTATTCCATTGAACAAACGTTTTCCGATGATATCAATAGCCAACATCAATGAACAAAATTCGGTTCGTTGCACCCAATCGTGCTAACTAAAAGCAACATCAGACCGTTTAAGCCAGAGCAGACCCTGTTAGAATAGCCGCCTCTTTATATCAGCGGTTATATAGATGGAACGGGATCAACTCTTTTCGCAAGAATTCTCATCAATCGAAGACTTCCAATTCAACGAACGCGTCGCCCGGGTTTTTCCGGATATGATCAAGCGCTCGATCCCGGGTTACAGTACTCTGGTCAGTAATATCGGCGCTATCTCCGATTACTACGCGCAAAGTGACAGTAATATTTACGATCTGGGTTGTTCTCTTGGAGCTGTTTCGCTGTCGATACAACATCGTTTGAGTCAGACTGGCTGTCAGATTATCGCCGTCGACAGCTCTGCTGACATGCTCCAGCGTGCCAGGGACTTTATTGAAACCGAAGATTACCCGACGCCGATTCAGTTAACACATGAGAACCTCGAAGACACTCGAATAGAAAATGCCAGCGTAGTTGTCATGAACTTCACTCTTCAGTTTATTAGTCCAGATCGACGACTGGCCATACTTAAAAATATTTACCATGGTTTAAAGCCTGGTGGTGTTTTGATTCTTTCAGAGAAAATCGCTCTCGAAGCAGATACCGAATGGTTAAATGAGCTGCACCTGAACTTCAAGAAAGTCCAGGGTTATAGCGAGCTGGAGATCAGCCAGAAACGCAAGGCACTTGAGAATGTCATGATTACCGATAGCCTTGTCACACATCAAGAACGGCTCAGACAAGCAGGTTTCCGCCGCTCTGAAAAATGGTTTCAATGTTTTAACTTTATTTCGATTATTGCCCAAAAATGAATTACTTCGAACAACACCTGAGCTGTCTTGAGAATCATGGATTTGCCAAGTGGCGTCCTGCATTTGAGGAACTGCTGCAACACCTCTGGTTTCAGTCAAAAGACGGCAATTTACCCCGCTTCCTGAATACTCTTCAACAGATACCGGTTGTTCCCGATATTACTTGTCAGTTAAATCAAGACTGGGTCACCGTCTTCTCTAACAAAATATCATCCTCCCAATCAGAAGATATTGGACAGCTGTTCAAAAAATTGATGCCCTGGAGAAAAGGCCCTTTCCAAATTTTTGATCACCGCATCGATGCAGAGTGGCGTTGTGATCTTAAGTGGAACAGAGTTGTGCCGTTTATTTCTGACCTACAAAACAGAAAAGTGTTGGATGTTGGCAGTGGTAACGGCTACTACGGCTTTCGAATGCTTGCAGCAGGAGCTGCCACCGTGACAGGCATCGATCCCAGCTATCTGAGCGTTTGTCAGTTTCTGGCACTGAATCAATTTGTTCAAACTCAGAAGCTGAATGTATTGCCCATGACTCTTGAACAGCTTCCGGCCAATATGGAGTTCTGGGATACGGTGTTTTCCATGGGAGTGTTATACCACCGCAGATCTCCTTTTGATCACTTGACCGATCTGAAAGCTGCATTAAAACCTGGTGGAGAATTGGTTTTGGAAACATTGGTGGTAGAAGGAGACGAAAAAACAGTCTTAGTGCCTGAAGGCAGATACGCAATGATGAACAATATCTACTTTTTGCCATCATCAAAAGTGCTGGAATCCTGGCTCAGGAAAACAGGATTTGTTGAGGTTCGTACTGTTGAGGAGTCATACACGAGCACACAAGAGCAGAAACATTCTGACTGGAAACCTGGCACTTCTCTGCCAGACTATCTTCACCCTGATATGGAGCACACGACCATCGAAGGGTTACCAGCTCCGCGAAGAGCAATCCTGATTGCCCGCAAACCGCTGGAAAATATCAGATTACCTCGCTACCACGTCAAACCAGCGTCAAAACCATCTGAATAGCGTCTTCGCAATGATTGGCATATCGATAATAGTTTTTTCGTATGCCAATCTCATTAAAACCCATTGATTGATACAAACATATCGCTGGCGTATTACTGACTCTCACCTCCAGAAACACCTCGGTTCCCGCAGATAACCCAATATCTGTCAGCAGGAAATTCAGCAATCGACGCCCATAACCACGCCCCTGGTACTCACTGGCAATCGCGACATGCAAAATATCCAATTGGTCCTGAATCAGACTATAGGCTAGAAAGCCCGTAATCTGATCATCAACTGTCAGACACAGAGTCTTTCTGGTTCCGTCTATTGAACTTGTTATATTCTGCCCTCCCCAAGGAAAATCGTGATCTTCATCGAGGGAAACCAAAGCCTGAAGATCCTCCGGCCGGGCAAATCTAATTTTCATCTTTCACCAGCGGAATCAAATACTGATAAAATTCCCGTTTCATTTTAGGGGAACTCAGTAACTGACTTAAACTGAATGTTACCAGACAACGGCCCATTGTAGAGCTCAGTGAATCGCCTGGTTTATGGTTGTTACCGATACAATACTGTTCAGCGACCTTACCACAGACAATCAACATTACGTCGTCATGTTCTACGAACGTTTTTAATTTGCTTTGTACATATTCGCGCGCAGTTGGAGCATCTTTTGGTGCATCTGGATGATCAAATAGGGGCCATGAAAGCTCATAAAACTGCGGCCTGTTTGAACTGAATATCTTCATAATATTGTTGGCAAGCCTGTGCTTGAGCTCCCTTACAACAGGGTCAATTCTGCCATCTACCCCATCAATCAACACATAGTCACCCGTAATCATAATCACCAGATTAAATGTTACCGGTTCACCATATACCGCTACTTGAGCAACAGAAGAATCATCCTCCTCAGGGGCAGAATCAGAGAGTACTTGTTCTGTAGTTTTAGCCTGGGGTTCAACCGAAAATGGCTGAATAGCGGGTCTTTCAGATGTATGGGGAGATAACGATGCTAGCTCTTCGGTGAGGGGCACCGGCGGCTCTTTTGTATCATCGTAGTCTTCAGAAGCAGAGATTTGCCTGACAGGTGCGTGCAGTAGAAACCGGGAGCTCCAGGGTCGTACTTTAAAAACAGACGTTAAATACTCATGATGGTTCACATGCATTCTCTACCAAATCAGATTCACAAGATTCCCCAGCGGGGAGTGTAGCATACGGTTTAGCGGTTATGTGTGCTGAGGAGCGCTGAGTGACAGACATAAAAAAACCCCGATCTGATCCCAGACCGGGGT
>NZ_JBNKSF010000046.1:0-74621 GCF_050297175.1 Gynuella sp.
GGTTCTGGTTCTGGTTCTGGTTCTGGTTCTGGTTCTGGTTCTGGTTCTGGTTCTGGTTCTGGTTCTGGTTCTGGTTCTGGTTCTGGTTCTGGTTCTGGTTCTGGTTCTGGTTGAGATTGTGTTTTAGTAGCAACAACCGGCGCAACTGTTTCCACTTCCTCTTCAGATTCGACCTGTTTCGAAGTTGCATCAAACAACATACTGTCTAGATAAGCCGACAGTGCGATATTTGGACTGGCCTCAAGTACATCAACAGGTTTTGGCTTGGGCTCGGACTGCTTGGCACGCATGGCAACTCTTCCCACTTTTAACAGGTCCCCAGTAACACACCAGCCCGCTGCAGACAGAATTGCTGCAACCGACTTTCTGGTAAAACGCGCACCATTGATAGTAATTGCAGGGCTGCCACCAGACAATGCACGCCTGCCAGTTGTTGACTGACAATCACCAACTGCTGATCAATGGGAACGGCACTTAAAAACAATGACGGTGATTCGGATACCGCTTCACTCTGTACGGCAGAAGGCAACAACAAAGACAGATAATCACTCACTACTTGCTCTGTCATGGAAATCATCTTATCACCCTCCGTTTTTCAGCGTTTCCAACAAGCTGCGATATTTCTGTGCTGCTCTCGAATTCGGGTCGATGGCATTAATCGCCAAGCCTTCTTTACTTGCATCCCGAAGTTTAGTGTCTACCGGAATCATCGAATTCCATACCCTATCATCATAGTCCTGTTTCAGCATTCTGAGACATTTTAATGACGCCTGAGTACGTCGATCAAACATGGTAGGAATAATCAGATACTGAAAACTCTTCTGTCTGGACTTCATAACCATATCCAGAGTATGAACCATGCGCTCCAAACCTTTTAACGCCAAATATTCCGTCTGGACCGGAATCAAAAGTCGCGCACAGGCAGCCAAAGCATTGATCATAAGCACTCCCAACAACGGAGGACTATCGATCAACACATAATCAAAATCGTCCCACAATAACGCCAGAGTTTTGGATACCACCAACCCCATCCCATCTTGTTGACTGATGTTGCGCTCCAGCGTCGCTAATGCCGTACTGGCTGGCAACAACTGTAATCCCGCATGCGGAGTGTCCACGATTATCTGTTGTGGTAAATATTCCGGGATTTGTCCTTTATGACAGAACAAATCGTAACTACTGTGCTGTAACGCGTCCGGATTGTATTTGAAATATGCCGTCATAGACCCTTGGGGATCAAGATCAAACAGCAACACCCGTTTACCCTGTTCCGCGAGCAACGCACCCAGATTGACAGCTGTTGTCGTTTTACCGACACCACCTTTTTGATTTGCCACTGCCCAAACGTGCACAATTACTCTCCTTCCCCAGAGGTTACAGACTCAGTTCGCGTAAACAGGCTGGATGCTTGTACGACCACCCGCCGGTTTATCGTCCGCCCTTGGGGCTTGTCGTTATCCGCAATCGGTTGATACTCACCATAAGCCAGGACAGACAATCGTCTTGGGTCAATACCTGCCTGCTGAAGATATTCAACGACAGCAACAGCTCTTGCGGCAGACAATTCCCAATTTGACCGAAACTTTCCGTCGGTCACTTTCTGATTATCAGTATGTCCTTCCACTTGTATCGGCACATCCTGATTTTTCATGAGCTTTGCAAGCTCATAGAGTATAGCTTCGGAAGCTGGTGTCAGTACTGCAGTACCTGACTTAAAACTGAGATCCGAATCAAAGGTCCAGGATATCCAGTTTTCTGATCCGGAAACTGAAAACAAACGGTCCTGAATCTTCTGTTCAAACTGAGTCTCCATTGACTGTTTTATTTCCAACAAACTACTCGGCACTGGATATTGCTGATTGTCATTGCGCAACTCAATATCTGGCAATGGAGGTATGTTTTCAGGTGTCGTCAACAACGAATCCCCTTTGGGAACAAGCTCCATATCAATAGGTTGGCGACTGCTTGGTGAGACGTCAAAGATCTTCACCAGCGTATTGGTATAGTTTTCAAACTTAGCTTTGTCCACCTCAGAAATAGCAAACAAAAATGCAAAATAAGCAAACAGCAACGTCATAAAATCCGCATAAGACACCAACCACCGATTTACCCTCTGATTATTGGTGCGACTAAAATGACGGTAAGCCATTATAAAAAGCCCCGCAGACGCGTTTCGAGGTTACTGGGGTTTTCACCATCAGCAAGGCCCGAGCAGCCCTCCTGGACCATCGAGTAATAGCGATCCACATCACGACCATGATTTTTGAGTCTCTGGGCAATTGGTAGAAAAATAAGATTAGCGCTACCGACACCATAAACAGTAGCAACGAATGCGGTGGCAATTCCGTTCCCCAGTGACTCTGGAGACTCAATATTCGACATGACCTGAATGAGTCCGAGAACCGCTCCTATAATTCCAAAAGTTGGGGCATAACCACCAATGCTTTCAAAGAATTCAGATGCCTCATAGATTTTCTCCTGCTGGCGTTCCTGGAATATGGAAAGATGATTCCGGATTTCCAAAGCCGTGCGGCCATCTGTTGCCAGTTGAACCCCTTCCCGTACAATTGGGTCCGAAATGTCCACCAATTCCTTATCCAGTGCCAGAAAACCATGACTTCGGGAAAGCTGAGACCAGTGGTGAAATTGCTCTATAGTCGTGTTAAATGAGGGTTCACTCGACAATGCCCGGGAAAGGGCTTTTACTGAGTACCAGGCTCTTTCTGGATGAATCTGTGCCATTGCAGACAAAAGCGATCCACCCAAAACGATGGAAAATGCCTGTAAATTAAGTAGAGAGCTGACGTGCGTGGCATCCAGCATATAGATAAAAAAAACGGCGGCAATTGCCAGCACCATCGACAAAATAGAAGACATGTTGTATTCCTTGCCACAGCACAGTGGTTAATCTCTATCGGCAAAATGAAAGACAGTGCCAACAATACCCCTATTTTACAGTAGGTATCGCCTCAACCGCTTTTGGTCATTGCCACCATTTTACCGGCAATCTGGTCCAACGGAACAATATCGTCCGCAAGATCTGCCTTAACCACTGCAGATGGCATGCCATCTATGACACAGGTCTTTCCTTCCTGTGCCCAGATATGGGCGCCACGAGCTTTTAACAGGCGGGCACCTTCCTTACCATCACTGCCCATTCCTGTCATGACAATAGCCAACACGTTATTGGAATAATATTTCGCCGCACTGCCAAAGGTAACATCAATACAAGGCTTATAGTTTAAGCGATCATCACCTGCGAAAACTTTCACCCTATTTTTGGCTGAAAGCATCATTTGCTTGCCTCCAGGTGCCAGCAAAACAGTCCCTGGCGCAAAACTGTCACCATCTTCAGCTTCTTTCACTGACAACGGACAAATTCCGTTAAGTCGTTCTGCATAGGCGCCAGTAAATGCCGCTGGCATATGCTGTATTACCAATATGGGAGCACTAAAATTTGCTGGGATTTGAGTCAGTACTTTCTGAAGCGCAACCGGCCCTCCAGTACTGGTACCGATCATTACCAGCTCAGGAGCACGAATTTTGACTCCGGTTTTTGCTGCTGGCAACGGTCTCGCTGGGGCAGGCGCAGCCGATGTGGTTGTTTTACGCCTGTGGGATTTAACAATATGAAGCAGCTTTTCAATCAGCTGCTGACGCAACAAACTCTGCTCATGAGCAACATTTTCATAACCCTTGGGCAGGAAGTCCACTGCTCCGGCGTCCAAAGCATCTAATGTGATGCGGGCACCAGCATGCGTCATTGAGGAAAACATCAGGATGGGCGTTGGCTGCTTTGCCATAATCTCGCGGACAGCAGTAATACCGTCCATTAATGGCATTTCGTAGTCCATGGTGACAATATCAGGCTTAAGCTTGAGAGTTTTCTCTATCGCTTCTTTTCCATGGCTTGCCTCACCAACGACAGTGAGTTCTGGGTGAGCATCGATGATGCTTTTTATCTGGTGCCTGAAGAAGCTTGAATCATCAACAATCAATACCTTATAGGTCATTATGTATCCAAAAAAATATTGTTAATATTATTGGTTGCAACCTGCCGCCCGAACTCTCATCAAGCGTAATGTTTTAACATACTGGGAACATCCAGGATAAGTGCAATTCTGCCGTCACCGGTAATAGTGGCACCAGCCATCCCTGGAGTCCCATGCAGCATTTTGCCCAAAGGCTTAATAACCACTTCCTCTTGACCAACCAACTGATCAACAACAAATCCGACTTTTTGCGTTCCTACGGAGACCACCACCACATGCGCACTACCGGACTGACCATGCTGTGATCCGTTGATCAACCACGAACCCAAATGGTAAAGCGGCAAAGGTTTGCCACGCACCACAACCACTTCCTTGCCGTCAACCACATTTGTTTTGCTGATGTCCAAATGAAATATTTCATTCACATTCACTAACGGCAATGCAAAGGCCTGATCTTTTAACATCACCATTAACGTTGGCATGATCGCAAGCGTCAGAGGCACTTTGATCATGATTCGGGTACCGCGACCAATTTCACTATCAATATCAATAGTACCATTCAGCTGGGTAATTTTGGTTTTCACCACATCCATGCCTACACCCCGGCCAGACACATCAGATATCTGCTCTTTGGTGGAAAATCCAGGGGCAAAAATAAGGTTGTAACACTCTTTATCACTCAAACGATCAGCCGTATCCTGGTCCATCACACCTCTTTTCACTGCCAGGCTCTTGAGTATATTAGGATCCATTCCTGCACCATCATCTTCGATAGTCAACAGAATATGATCCCCTTCCTGCTGGGCTGCCAGCACAATACGTCCGGTTCTGGATTTATTTTTCTGTTCGCGTACATCCGGCGACTCAACACCATGATCAACAGAATTTCTAACCAAATGCACTAGTGGGTCAGCCAATGCTTCAACCAGGTTCTTATCGAGGTCAGTTTCTTCACCCACTAGTTCAAGATTAACCTCTTTCTTCAAATTACGGGCAAGATCACGGACTACTCTGGGGAAACGACCAAAAACTTTCTTGATCGGCTGCATGCGAGTCTTCATGACTGACGTTTGCAAATCAGCCGTCACAACATCGAGATTGGCAACAGCTTTCTGCAATCCCTCATCATTATGCTGATCACTCAGACGCATCAGGCGATTACGCACCAACACCAGCTCACCGACCATGTTCATAATGTCGTCCAGCCGTTTGGTATCTACCCGAACGGTCGTTTCCTGAGCAGCTGCATTTTTCTCTGGCATAGTCGCTATGGTTTTGACTGCAGCTTTGGTCGGTGCAGAAACAGATTTAGACTCCGCAGCTTTGACATCTTCAGGTTTTACGGCTGGTGTTTTAACTACCGGATTTTTTTCAGCGGGCTCGTCTATGGGTTTTGGCTCAGGTTTGGCCGTAGCTTTATGTTCTGGCGAAGCGGGCTTAGTATTGGTGGGGGCACTTTTCTGGGCAGGCTCTGAGGCTTCATCTATTGCCCCGGTAAATTTTCCTTTGCCATGCAACTGATCCAGCAGCGCTTCAAATTCTTCGTCACTGATCTCATCAGAATCAGATTCAACTTCCGCTTTGACAGGTTCTTCAGATTTTGACGCCGGTTCTGGCTCAGAAGTTTCCACAGCCATGAACTTACCCTGGCCATGGATTTGATCCAGCAATGCTTCAAACTCGTCATCGCTGATTTCGTCCCCATCTTCCGCACCAGCCTCAAGATTTGGCTCTTTGGGAGCTGAATCCGATGCCTCAGGGGGTTTCTGATCCGCAGACTCTTGTGGCTGTATAGCATCCAACAGGTCTTCAAACTCTTGATCTGTTATATCCTCTCCTGGCTCTCCTTTCGCTGTATCACCACTGCCTTCATCAACGACTACAGCCTCCGGAACCTCTGATTCTGATTGTGTTTCTTCAACCGCCACCGACTCATCGCGACCATTCGCCAGGTTATGTAATTCTTCCAACAATTCCGTATCTGCCGGCTCAGGCATGACACCACTGCTGACACACGAGAACATCTCATTGACAGAATCCAATGCGCGTAACACCGTATCCATCAACTCGGAAGTAACCCTGCGCTCTCCTCGACGAAGAACATCAAACACATTCTCAGCCGCATGACAACAATCAACCAAAGGCCCCAACTGCAGAAATCCAGCTCCGCCTTTAACTGTGTGAAAACCGCGAAAAATAGCGTTCAGCAGGTCTGAATCTTCCGGGCTACGCTCCAGCTCAACCAACTGCTCACCAAGAAGCTCTAGAATCTCCCCTGCTTCAACCAGGAAATCTTGTAAGATTTCTTCATCAGCTTCGAAACCCATCTTTAACTCCTAGAAACCCAAACTTGAAAGGAGGTCATCAACATCGTCTTGACTCGTAACTACATCATCGGCCGCATCCGCACTTATTTGAGGTCCGTGTCCTTTAAATTGATCGACCTCCTGCTTTTTGCTTTCCTCTGGTGAGTGAACGATGCCTGTGATGGTCTCCACCTGACTGGCCATAAAAATCAAGTCTACAAGACTGCCCTCCACTTCCTTGACCAAATTTGTGACCCGATGAATAACCTGCCCAGTCAGGTCCTGAAAATCCTGCGCCAGTAAAATACTCGACAGATTGCCATATAGATTTTCTGACTCATTGGCAGAACGCTCCAAAAAAGCGTCCATCTCCCAATACAGATCCCGAAATTGATCGCCCGACATTTCCCGATCAATCAACTTCTTCCAGTGCTCGCGCAGTCTTTTCGCATCCTTACCCAGCTTATCTGCTACAGGCATGGATTCTTCCACCAAATCCATCGTCTTATTTGCAGCCTTTTCAGTCATATCAACGACATATGACAATCGATCACGAGCATCGCTCATATCAGACATAGACTGCTTTTCAGATACGGTTTCGGCTTCGATATTGAAATTATTAATCGCATTATGCAATGCACGGGTGAGCCGCCCCACTTCCTGGTACAAACTCTGATCTCTAGCCTCTTGCAGAGACTTGATCACTGCCAGCGCTTCGGGCACCTGCCCTTCAGTCAAATACCGTTGTAGCTCCTGAGTTTTGGATTTCAGCAGCTCTTCGAACTCTTGTTTCAAGCCATCATTGTTTAGCTGTTCCATGGGGGCCTCTCGGATCAGCTGTTATCAACGCGATCAAATATTTTTTCTATCTTTTCTTTGAGTGCTGCAGCTGTAAATGGTTTGACCACGTACCCATTAACACCAGCCTGTGCAGCGGCCACAATCTGATCCCTTTTGGCCTCGGCAGTAACCATTAACACCGGCAATTTTTTTAACCGATCATCTGCCCTGACTTTTTGCAACAACTCTATACCGGTCATTCCCGGCATATTCCAATCTGTTACAAGAAAATCGAAGTCACCACTCTGCAGCATTGGCCAGGCAGTATTGCCATCATCAGCCTCATGCGTATTAGTGAACCCCAAATCCCGTAAAAGATTTTTAACAATCCTCCTCATGGTTGAAAAATCATCCACAACAAGGATTTTCATATTTTTGTCCAAGGCGACCTCCCACTTTTATCTGACGCCTGAAATACATTGGATTACATATATTCATAATAGACGGCCAATTTCGTTCAGCCAGTTTTGTATGAAGTTTTTTTACTTCGGAATAGATGTCACCAAAGGCGACTTTATTCCGAGGTCGGGATTTTAAGAGAAAGTATTGATATTTCGAGGTTTTTTTATTAAATCTTAATCAGAAAATGATTTATATCGACTCAATTGACGATAGCAAGACCATCAGCAAACAGGCCGAACCAATGACTATAAGCTACCCTTATCGCATTTGCCAAATTTGAAAAAGTTTACACGACCCGGATATGCCAGGGCTCAAAGCGCACGCCAAAATTATTATCGATAGTATAACGTATACGAATATAACCCAGAGATATGAGCTCTTTGAACACATCACTGTCAGCAAAATCTGAAGTAAAGTTCTTTAGCCCCCAATTGCGCTGCCCAACATCAAAATCACCAATGGCATGATAGGAATAACCTGGAGGAGCCAATGAACGTGAGGCTCTGGAAAGATTATAGTTTGCATTGACCACTTTGGACGTATAGAGATGATACTGCTTCGCCACACTACGGATTCCTGACGTCAGAATCAGGTCATCACCAACGATAGAACACAATTTATTGAAGAGTTTTTCCGAATCCCCCTTGTATAAGTAGTGTCCTGATCCAGGTACTTTTACAACATTGTCTGACTTGATAGACGCAGTTTGGCTGGCAGTAACCTTTTCGCCGAAAAAGCCCAAATCTTGAGCGTTGCGAAAGAACAGCTCATCAAGTAAGTTTTTCTCGGCTTTGGTAAATGACTCCACAGATACATAGCGGTCGCCAACTTTCAACATTTCATCAAAAGACAGGATATTGAAGTTACCATAACCAACTGTCTTCTGAACCCGGCCAATTCGGGTATGAAGGCTGTCAAAGATCTTTCGCTGATTTTCATCAAGCCAGACATCGTCATTCAGATCTTCGTTAAAATGCAACACCCGCTCACGCATTTTGGCTTCTTCTTCAGCCTCAGCGATGATATCTGACCCCCGAATTTCCGTTTCCGACACATGACTATCAACCGGTACGTTAGGGATACTAACAGTCTCTTCTAACGGCGCGGCTTCTGCATCAACCATGGCCACTGGCTCTTCTACCACCGCCATTGCAGCTTTAGTCTCGATGCTCGCCCTCCCTGCAGCCAATGGGTCCGGAAGCTTGACAACGGTCATGTTCGGGTACCGATTACGATGCAACAGGTGCCATCCTACTGCAGTGCCACCGGCACACATGCCTGCTGCGGTCAGCACCTGATATAGAAACTTACGTCTGGAAATATCTTGAGTCACTCGGTTACTTCAACCTTGTCGAAATGCTTAATTTATAGCGACCGAACTACTTGTCAGTAAAGTTTAGTCGAGTTTTTATCCATACTGACAAACATAGCATCAATTTTTTAACATGCCAAAAAAGCTACCTGCAAACAGCATCTTTATCCTTCTGATTCAACCACACTATGCTATATCCATCCAGCTCCACCTCATGCTTACCAACAGCAGAATGCCACGGAATAACACCCTGCAACAAGTCTTCATAAGTATCCGCGGGCATACCACTCAATATAACCCGTCTGGATCTCAAATCAATGGAAGAAACATGCAGTAGTTTTTCAGTAACGGGCGGTATCTGAAGCGCAACCAGATCTTTACTAAAATTAACAACCACGCTGTTTATATGGTTTTTATCGGGTGAACAGTGACTAAAGGCAAGCAAAAATTTTTCAGCATCTACCGATGCCGATAGCACCCTGGTCCCCATCAGTTGCTTCCACAGGAAACCTAACCAATAATCAGGGTTAGGCTGATATCCACCTTTGACTGGAGACAACAATGCGTAGTCTCCTCCAACCAGACTCTGCCGAACAATAACCTGTTGCCCAGCTTCGGCCATCAATCCCATATGTGCAACCCACCAAAGAGATGATACCCACCTGTCTGATAATTGTTTTTCACCGCCACATTGAGCAGGCCCAGTTTCCCCAAGCCAAACACGAAGAGGTTGTATACTATTTTCCGACCATCGCCGGATCATTTGTGCCTGAGCTTTTATCTCCTGGTAAAAAGCAGGACTGAGAAACTGCCGATCAGTTGCAGTTACCGACCGTAATGGACAGCGTGTGGACTGACTGGGATAAAAGTGCCAGGTAAAAATATCTAATCCACTAGGCCTTTCAAACAGTATACGAGAAGATCCGATGACACTACTGAATGGCTCTTTGAGCTTAGGCCAAAAAGCATTGGCCGGTCCAGCCAATTGAGTATTAGGAAAATAGCGGTGAATCAACTCTCGGGCTCGATAGGTATCCTGAACATACTGGCCATAAGTAATCTGTTGCTTCAAACCAAAAATCAGCCAAAATGCCCCAACTTCATTACCCAGCTCAAAAACAGCTGGAGTGACTTGAAAATCTCGCATCCATTTAAGCAGAGGCTCCACTGCCTCTGGCTGCCATAGCCCATTCACCCTCACTCCTGGCCCGGCACTCAGTGTAAACATTAGATCCAGACCCGTCTGATGCAGAAAGCTCGCCAGATCAGCAACTGTTGCCGAATCGATTTCGCTGGTATTGTAGTGATTCCTGTCCTGATCCCCATAAGCCACACGATCAGACTCAGTACCGCCGATCCGAATATAAGCAGGCGTCAACACTCGTGCCCATTTCTGCAGCTCGGGGTCTATCAGCGACACCCTGGGAGTTTGTTGCCCCCACCATTCCCCTCCAGACAATAACGCCATGTCGATTGCGAAAGACAGAAACCTTTGATCGACCTCTGCTACGGGCTGATAATGAACTTGCAATCTCGCTATCGAATGAGAATCCGACCGTAGAAACAACATTCCTGCCCATGACAGTAGAATAATCAGAGACAACCAACGCCGATGCTTTCGAGGAATACTTTTATAGTGAATCAAAACCGCAAAAGTGCCTATTCATAGTCAACCAGCCCGACATTATGGACGACCCAAAGCGGCATTGGCATGGCGTCACAAAAATTTAATCTGACTGGAATTAGGCCTGCCCACCCAATTTGGACAATCAAATACAAAACAGAAAAACCCGAGAACCCCGTCACCATACCAGTTAACAGGGTTATTTGCTCAAATAACCCTCGGTTTCATACTTTAGAATGATATTATTTTCATGAAATTTATGAATATTATCCCTGCCTGATTCCCGTTGAAGACACTCCTACGAGATCATCAGATATACGAAAAAGGCCCAGGCTCCTTAATGCCTTGGTGCAACAGCTATTGGTTGTTCCATTTTTCATCAGGCAGCAAAAAAGATGATCTGAAACGTGATCGATTCTCAATACTGATAGAACAGACTGGCATTAGTTAAGTTAGTGATATTTTCCAATTAGCAGAAAAGGCCTGCATTTCGGCAAGATAGTTACTATGATCAGCAGTTTTTTATGAGTGATATTCCGTTATTTCAGTACTGTAGAAAACCAAGCAAGACAGATATCTATGAACGGGGCTTAATTTCACTTAAATCAGCCTGAAACTCAAACCCAAGCATTGAGAATAGCGCCTATAAAACACGACATACAAAACATGAATTTGCGACACCACAAAAGCTCTTTGACCTTAAATGTCGTTTTTGTCCTGAAGGATTCATTTTTGTCAACGTGCTAAAATTATTCACGAGAAAGAAGTAAATTACGAATTACCGGTTAAAATAAAACTTGTTTGGTAACAACAAGACATTTTTGATACATTGAAAATAAAAGGGAAAAGTTCAAGAAAGGAGCAAAAAAAGCGACACAGTGGAAACTAATTTCCGTCTTTTAGCTTTTTATCTGTTTTATATGATTTTTTTCTGTCATGTTTTTCAAAAAAAATGACAATTAACCGGCTCTTTGTTCGAATTAGTTTATAGCAATTGCGGACGTTTATGACATCTATCACAATTTGGTTAGTCAACTTAGAAAATTACTAATGCGTCGATTAATAAACAGCAACATAGAAGCATACATTCAGGTAGTCTGCGCTCGCTACTCAAGCAGCTTCGACATCACACTGCGGAGCGAACATCTCTCGACTCAATTTAAGCAAAAGCTGGCCAGGATATTTAATTTGAAACATTGTTATCCGGACATCATCAGTGATGGCGTCAACCTGCTGGACAACCAATATCAATTGTTCTTGAGCCGTTTGATTGACGTTATGAATAAAGACAGATATCACCAGTCGTGGCTAACGTCTTCTGCAATTGAAACTTTGCATGGTGTGAAACTGAAGAAAATCTACTTTAGTAGCGAATACGTTAACTTTGCCATTAAGGATGCGTCAAAATTCCTTAATTCGGTATTACCTCCTACCGCTCAACGAGGCATGTGCGGGCTGGAGAAAGTACTCAGAGAAAGGACAAAACGGTAGCAGTTAACACTCTGACAAGCTCGACACCTGATGTATATTTTTTGATCGGCTGATATGGATCAGGCGAGCAAAGTGTTACTCTGCTATAGTTTTATTATTATTAAAGCAAGGAGGAGTTCACTATGTTGCCAAAAATCAAAACCATTCTATATGCATCAGACCTCGGCAATCATACCCGCCCGGCCATTCGCACAGCCGCAGCGATTGCTGTCAGCCATCAAGCCAAAATTATCTACCTGCATGTCCTGGAACCCATTACCAATACGGCTCGTTCTCTGGTCAGTTCTTATATTTCCGAAAAAGAAATCAACGAACGACTCCAGCAGAACAAGGAGGAGATGACAGAGTATATGCAAAAGAGAATTGCCAAATTCCATGATGAAGAACTGTCTGAAGAAGAAAACCAGCTAGAAACCATGGTCATGGTCAAGATTGGCACAATTGAAGAAGAAATCCTGAAGGTAGCCGAAGAACAAGGCGCAGACATGATTGTCATGGGTAGTCGGACCCACTCAGGGGTCGGACAATTTATGATGGGCTCAAGTGCCAACAAAATAGTACACACCAGCAGCATTCCAGTCCTGGTAGTGCCTATCAGAGATTGATTCCCCTCTGTGCGGAATGAGCGCCCTACCGATGGGTGCTCAACAAATCACTTACTTTCTTTACGGTTAACCCTGTCCAGTAAACCCATCATAAATGCTGAAATCACAAATGTAAGATGAATCAGAACATACCACATGATCTTGTCATTATCCTGCATGTGCTCCAACTCCATAAATACTTTCAATAGGTGGATAGAGGAAATAGCAACAATCGACGTGGCGACTTTATTTTTGAGAGTACCGACATCCAGCTTTCCCAACCAACCCAGTTTTTCCTTGTCCTCAGCAATATCGAGCTGAGACACAAAATTCTCATAACCGCTAAACATCACCATTACCAGCAGCCCCCCTACCAGGGCGAGATCAATCAGCGATAAAGCCTTCAGAATAATATCAACCTCACCAGCCGAAAATAACGCCGGCAAGATATGAAATAACTCCTGGAAAAACTTCACAGTGACAGCAGCCATCATCACACTCAGGCCAAGGTACACGGGAGCCAACAGCCAGCGCGCTGAATAAAGCAAGTTCTCAAAAAATTTTTCAAGCATGTTTTGGGGTCCTGGAGATTTTCATCGACATATTTTTAAGGTCCTTGAGACTTAGTTCAACTCTGATCGCAATGAACCAATGATTAACCATGATAGACTTCATGATTCTTTTTCTTTAACCAATTCAGTAGCTTAGGCGTTTGTATTAATGAGTCATCAGTGGCACATTGAAGCATCAAGCTGCTCAAGCAGCAACCGAAACCGGATAGGTAGAAGCTTGGAATAACCATACTGATCATACGTTTAACAGCCCTATCCAGCTGTAGCCACTGGACTTATTGCCAGACCACAGCTTTGATCAATGACAGCAATAATGACGTTTACAAATGCATATAAGTTGAAAATTCGATAGATGGGACTCTAAATGCTGTACAGATTGCTGAAAATTCTGATTTTGTTGGTTGTTGCGTGCAGCGCCCAGAGCAAGATCATTTTTCAGATTACTGGGGACAACAAAGCCGCCGAAGAGAATATTAGAGCGCTCCTGCCCCCAAGTTTTGGTGATGACAGAACCAGTCTTGAAAGATATTTTCGCAGTATCCGGGTACAGGCCCAACAGGCCCTCAATGCTCTGGGCTACTATCGTTACACTATTGACCATGAGGTTGTCGAAAACCAGGGGGGATTAAACCTTGTCATCGCGATTCAACTCGGTGATCCGATGCTGCTACACACCATCTCCGTATCGATCAAAGGCGACCTGAATAACGATAAAAACTTCGAGTTTCCGAAAAACCTGATCCCTGAACCAAACAGTCAATTGAATCATGCTGAATATGACAACCTGAAAAACCTATTACGCAGCCTGGCCATCAATAAAGGTTATTTGGATGCAAAGCTCAGTCGACATGAGCTACAGATCGATCTGGCCCGCAACGAAGCGAACATTTACCTGGTACTCAATAGCGGCAAACAATATTTCCTGGGTGAAACCCGTTTTGGCCCCACCAAATTGAGAGAATCCTTTCTGAAGCGATTCATCCGCTACAAGGAAGGGGCACCCTACTCTCCAGCCAAACTGCAAAAACTGAATCTGGATCTTCAGCAATCGGGCTACTTCCGTGCTGTCCGGGTAACTGCAGACCCGGCAGAAGCCGTAGACTATGTCATTCCCGTTGATGTCGAATTCGTGGATCGCAAACGTAACCGGATCGATCTGGGGGGTGGTTACTCAACAGACCTGGGTCTGAATGCCGAGATCAACTGGCAAAATATTCGTTTAGACGGAATGGGTAATCAGATTGGCGGCAGTTACGCAGTATCCGAGGTAAACCAGGCCGTTACTCTTAACCTGAAGCAACCGGGTAAACGCCCACAAACCGATTACTTCAGTATCAACCTTGGCTGGGAACAACAGTATATTGAAGACACAACCAGTTCGAGAGCCAATGTGGGGGGCGAGCTGGCCACTTATCTCGGGCGAGGCTGGTTGCAGACATTTTCCCTCGAACGCACTTATGAGGAATACACCGTCGGTTCAGAAGGTTTTCAACTGGCTGAGCTGACCATACCTGGCATCAAGTGGCAGCGTCGCGTCACTGACGGAAAGCTGGATCCGGCAGAGGGTTTTAATACCAGTCTTGAGGTGAAATATACTTCTAAATCCTTTCTCAGCACGACAGATCTAAGCCAGTTCCTGATCGAAAGCCGCGCCATCGTGACCCCCTTCCCAAAAAACCGGTTAACGGCCAGAGTTCAGCTGGGATCTTTGGTTGCAGAGTCATTTGAGAAGGTTCCTCCTTCTCTGCGTTTTTACGCCGGTGGAGACCAAAGTGTACGAGGCTATGACTATCGTTCAATCGCGCCTCAAAATGAAGACGGCGATATCCTGGGTGGTAGCCAGCTGTTTACGGGTAGTTTTGAGTATGCGTACGAATTTATTGATAAATGGCGTGCAGCTGCATTTGTGGATTACGGTTCGGCGTTTATGAAATGGGACGACATGAACTCAAAAGTCGGTGTTGGAGCAGGTATCCGCTGGAGCTCTCCAATTGGTCAGGTCAGGTTGGACTATGCCATGGGTATTTCTAATGATCCTTTCTCTTATCGTGTACACATTTCTATGGGGCCGGATCTATGAGTCGCTGGTTCAGAACGATCCTGACCATCGTTGGGTTGTTGGTCATACTCGTCTCCATTCCGGTCGCCATTATCGGTACTGAATCAGGCTGCCGATGGATAGTCTCAGTGACCAACAGATTGTTGCCCGCACTCACCATTGAAGGCTTTAAGGGCTCCCTGTTTAGCGGTATTCAGGCAGACAAGGTCACTTGGAAAGACAGCGCGGTTGAAGTCACCGTGACTGATTTTTCCACAGAATTGTATCTCCGCTGCTTTTGGCGCAATGAAATCTGTCTGGGCCAATCCCGCGTAAACCTTATCGATGTAGCCGTTATCAAAAAAGACACCAACAGCAACCATAAAACCAGCATGCCCGATGTCAGCCTTCCCATCAGATTACGGGTCGATGCCCTCAATGCCGCACATTTACGCTATCGCAGTATCGACGAGCAATACCAACCCCTTGAAGACTGGATCAATATTGGGGAGTCTATGGCCATCCTTCAGGGAATGTGGGATCACGATAAAATAGTCGCCGATCAGATCGACTGGCAGCTAGGTGGGGTTTTTGTCCAAGCATCTGGAGAGCTCGACACCATCAACTCATGGCCCGCAAAACTAACGGTCTCTGGTGGAATTACACCTTTAAGTAAGGAATTTGCGGTTCAGGGTTCTATCGACGGAGACTTTGATGAAGCCCATTATGACCTGACGTTCAATGGCTATGGCAGTGGCCATGCTGAAGGCAATATTCAGATATTGGGACACAACCTGCCAATCGATGCATTCCTGAATGTCACCAGCCCACCTGCTCAACTCAGTCCGTATACTGATATGTTTGATCAGTTACAAGCATCTCTCAGCGGAACCAGTGAGGGCTATCGGATATCGCTGAAGGGCTTGTATGGTCACTCGCAGAAAACAGTGTCCGGCTCAGCGGTACTGGATTTTTCCCGTTTACAACAAATAGAGCTCACCATCTCCCAGCTGGCCTCCCTCAGCGATGGCAGTATCGACTGGAGTGATGTAACAACCCTGTCTGGAAAACTTGAATTAATCGAGTTTGAAACCCCAGGCAACTGGCCCCTCCAGTTCACTGCTCAGGGCCAGGCTCAGGTCATCGCCAAGCTGGCCGACAACTATGACATATCGATGGCTGGAGATTTCAAATCTCTCCACTATGATCAATATACTGTCTCTGACAGCCACGCAGAACTGAACTGGTCGAACATATCCAATCACTACAGCCTGAAAGCCCAGGGTGATATAGAAGTCCCCGATCAACCCAAAACCTCTGTAAATGTTCAAGTAAACAGCCAGGACAAAACGCTCTGGAACATCGAACAACTGCAGCTGCGTTCGAAGGTCGGCCAGCAGAATGCCAAGGGGACGATTTCCTACTCCATCTCCGATCCGGCACCTGTAAACTGGAATATCGACGGAAATATTACCAATACAGATGTCAGCTTTTGGTTTCCTGACTGGCCCACCCTCTTAAGTGGGCATCTGATCAGTTCTGGATCATGGGTCGATGGCAAACTACTTGCGTTCTCTCTGGATACATCGATGACTGGCGAGCTATTGCATGACCCGGTTCAACTGGACATTCGTGCGCAAAAACAGACTGGCGCGCCTCTTGATATTGCAGATATAAAAGCCAGCTGGCGCAACAGTACACTGAATGCCCGGGGAAAAATCGACCATCATGGAGCCAAAGTCCAGTTTCAATCAGCTGACCTTTCGGGCCTTTATAGCGAATTGGGTAACAATGCAGTCAATATCAGTGGCATCCTTAATTTTGCCAGTCTGGAAGCTGCCCAAAACTTCGACATCACCCAGCTACAATCGAGCCTGCAGATCAATGCTGACCAGCCACGTCATTTTAATTTGCTGAATAAGATCAACATGCAGCAGATGTCAGCCAAAGCGAAAGTATCGTTAACGCCACCTTTTAACTATCAGGCCTCTTTGCACGCAAATAACTGGGATATTAACGATATTCCTCTGGGCGCCCTGAACATAACCAGCAGTGGCAATCAACATACACAAACGTTCCAGTCAACAGTTACTGATAACAAAGGTGTTGGCATGGAACTCGCCAGCCAACTATTCGACACTGGACATTGGCAAGGCATACTGAAAACACTTGATATCGTTAATGGCAAAAATCATTGGAAACTCAGTCAAACGACCCAAATCAACTATCAAAATAACCAGTTGAACGTCAGCCAGACATGTGTAACCAATAAACCCAGCAAACTGTGTCTGAATATTTCCACTACCGATACCCAGTTAGAGAGCTCTGGCACAATGGAGGCCCTGGACAGCAGTAAAGTACTGCAACTGTTGAATATCCGAAATATTCATCATGGTCTTGTAAGTGGTCGCTGGAATGTAGAATGGCCATTTGATGGTGTCAGTCCCAAAGTACAACTGGAAACCGACCAGGCTTCCGGATACCTCGATATCGATGGTAAAAACTATCAATACCAGAACGTAAGGCTGGACTTGAATCTGATCGATCAACAACTGGATGGCTCAATCAGTTATGACGATATTCAAGGCAATCATTTGGTTGGTCAAATCACTGGCAATGTGGAATCACTGGATCATGCTGAACTGCAAACCCACTTAAACGTCAACGATCAGACCTGGATGGATGCACCAAAACTAGTGATCACCCGGGACGATACAGGCATCGCAATCGCCGCTGATGTAAAACTGGCAAATGTCCCGCTAGAGTATTTTAATCTGATACCAGGCAATCTCAGTAATCAAATGCAATTTGATATTACTTACTTGAATAAAGTTGCCTGCCACAGAATTCCAGTAAATTGCCTGTCCGGAACCGTCAATATTCGTCAACAGCGTCTCAAACTATCAGACACAGACATTCCCACTACTGGAAAGATTTTATTTGATGGCAACCAAGCCGCATTGAATTTGACTGTTGGGCGCTTTTCCTACCAAGACTATCAACTTGATGGTAATGCAGACATCACTGTTGATAACGATCAGTGGACTTTGAATCAGTCACATGTGGGGGTGAACGGACAATCCAGTCATATCCAGGGGACTGGTCTACTTACAGACGATTTTCAAACTCATTTGAAAATTACCAGCGAAGAGCTACAGCCAGGTATTTATAACCAGCAACTGAGCGGAACCCTACAGACTCAGGCACAGCTTGAACTGAACTACAAGCAGGACCTGAACTGGCAAACAAGTGGTTCGGTAGAGGGAATGGTTCGCCAGCGTGAATTCAAAAGCCAATGGGACATTGCCGGCCACGGCAATCAGTTGACCAGCCTGACAGAAGCTTGGGTGAACTGGGGCAGAGCTCAGGTTGTTGCCAAACAAAATGACAATGGCTACAACATCAATATACAGGCTCCAAAACTGGAAGAATTTGCCTTCGGTATCACCGGTGACATCAAAGCCCAGACGACACTGAATTACCAGGATGGACTCTGGCAGCTCACTGCTGACTGGAACAGTGATTCACTCAGTTATGGGGACCTGCGCGTCAAGCAGCTCAATGGCACTGCCGGTCTAAACCAGCAAAAGAGCCAATTGCAACTCAATCTCGCTTATCAGAATCTGTCTCTGGCCAATGAACCATTTGGCGCACTCACTGCCGACTTAACAGGCAGTTTTGATTCCCACCGTCTCGTCATTAATCAGGAATCCGGCGATGGTCATGGCTTGATTATGGATGGTTCCTGGAACAGCATACAAAATCATTGGAATGGCAACATCCGCTGGGCCAAGTTCAAATTCTTTGAGCATGACTGGCAAACAACTAATGCGGTTCAGATTGACTATTCACCCGGAAAATTATCCGTCTCTCCCCATTGCTGGACTTACGCACAAGCCAATGCCTGTCTGAGTGAATTTCAACGCACCGCGACCGCAACAGATCTTCAGGCTACACTGGAAAATTTTGATGTGGGTAATATCACTGAAAAACTCGGCCAGGGATGGGTTATGAAAGGCCTGCTGGCCGGAGAAATTAGCGTCCACTCCAAACCGGATGATATCAGCGGCAAACTCGCCCTGAACCTTGAACAGGGTACCTTGATTTTGCAGAGTCGTGGCGAGGATCTGGTGTGGCCGATCAATAACCTAAGCGTCACATCCGGATTCAATCATGATTCCATTTCCAACAAGGTCAGCTTCGGTGTTCAGAATCAAGCGCTCATTGCTTCTGAAAGTGTGATTGATCTGAGCCAAAAGAACAAAACAGTCGATGGCACTTTAAACATCATGAATCTGCCCATGGAACTGGCAGTTCCTTTTTTACATCCACAAGACCAAATATCCGGGCAACTGAACCTTAATGCCCGCTTTAATGGTCCGGTAAAAGAACCGGAAGTCAAAGGCCAGTTCAAGCTAACAGATGGTGCTTTGCAAATGGTGGAATATCCGGTTCAGATAGAACATGTTGAACTGGAAGGGGAACTGAACGGTAAAACCGCCACCTGGACCGGTCACTTTAATCACCCCAAACAATCCAGTTCACAACCAGCCACGACTGAAGGCACGTTCACCTGGGATGGGCCATTGAAACTGGAAACCAAAATTAAGGCTCACCGGTGGCCATTAAAAATACAACCTTATGCAGACCTGTCTGTCAGCCCTGACATGGATGTGATCGTGACGGAAACAACCCTGGGCCTTTATGGTACGGTCAAAGTGGACAAAGGCGAGATTACCGTTAATAAATTACCAGACCAGGCCATTACCCCGTCAGATGATGTCGTGTATGTTGGGGAGGATAATAAACCCGCCACCAGCCAGGATCTCAAGGCCAACCTGCACATCCTGACAACCGACACAGTGAAATTCTCCGGCTATGGACTCAAGGGAGAGCTGACGGGCGACCTGGTATTACTGGATAACTATCAGGCCCGTGGCCAAATCGATATCGAAGAAGGTGAATTTGAATCCTTTGGCATTAAACTTGATCTGACCGAGGCTTCTTTAACCTTCACCAATACCATCTTCGAGCCCAACCTTCACGCGGTGGGTTCCAATACCGTGACTGATAAAGAAACCGGCGACAAATACAATATCGGCATTGAAGTTTCCGGAACATTGGAAAATCCATCAGCGGAGATTTTTTCCGACCCTTACCTGCCACAAGATACTGCACTCTCCTACCTGATTCTGGGTCGCCCTCTGAACTCAAGCAGCCAGGAAGAAAACCAGGTCAGCGAAGCTGCACTGGCATTAGGAATTTTTGGCACCCGAAGTTATGCCAAAGCACTGGCAGAAAATATTGGACTTGAGAGTTTTGAACTCGAAAGTGAAGGTACAGGAGAGGAAACACAAGTTGTTGCCACAGGGCAGATCAATGACCGCCTCAGTATTACCTATGGCTACAATCTATACGGCTCAGGTAGCCAGATCGGATTTCGCTATGAACTGGCCAAACGGCTATTTGTCGAAGCAGCACGGGGCTATGCGAGCGCTTTATCACTACTGTACAGCTTTGAATACGACTAATAGCCGGTTGTTCCGGCTCCTTCTGCCATCAATCCTGAATGAGCAAATCATCTGTTCTGTTTTAGTTTGCTGTTTTCGTCCAGGATTATTTTAGAAACAATGTTTCATTATTATTGAACATTTATTTTATTCTAATTAACATCACAGTAATTCATTCACTACAGATCATATGTCAGGATATCCGCTCGCTGCACAGACTCTCCGTAAAAGTGTGATACGCGGTTCATAGCTGATGGCAACAAATGACTGTTCACTAAGCCTGAGGAGGCTGACTTTATGGTGAAGAACCCATTTGACCTATCCGGTAAGGTGGCCATCGTCACCGGGAGCAATACAGGTCTTGGACAAAGTATGGCAGTAGGACTCGCCCGGGCAGGAGCAGATATTGTCGGCGTGGCCCGGCGTGAACAGCCAGAGACAGAACAACAGGTTATGGCTATCGGCAGGCATTTTCACAGTATTCTGGCGGATGTCAGCCAGATGACATCCATTGACACCATCATCAGAGGCTCAGTCGAGCGTTTCTCAAGAGTCGATATTCTGATCAACAATGCCGGAATTATTCGCCGTAATGACGCGCTTGATTTCAGCCAGCAAGACTGGGATGAAGTCATGGATATCAACATCAAGTCCTTGTTCTTCCTGAGCCAAGCCTTTGCCCGTCAGATTATCACCCAGGAAACTCAGGGAAATATTATTAACATTGCATCCATGCTGTCATTTCAAGGTGGAATCAGGGTGCCCTCTTATACTGCCTCCAAAAGCGCACTGATGGGCTTGACCAGGGCTATGGCCAACGAATGGGCTGCACATGGCATCAATGTCAATGGTATCGCTCCGGGGTATATGTCCACCAACAATACTGCCGCACTTCGCGAGGATGGCGAGCGTTATCAGGAAATTCTCAACCGCATACCCGCTGGCAGATGGGGTACGTCTGAAGATATTTCCGGACCAGCCGTTTTTCTGGCCTCTGAAGCCTCACGCTACATCAACGGTTTTATTCTTGCTGTTGATGGCGGCTGGCTGGCACGATAACCCTTTTTGGTTGTACCGGCGGCATCCACACCAGGATCAGCCGGTCTCCCTCCTCCTTTAAAATGATTCCCTCCAAATTCTGATTGATCAGAACTATCGTTCCGCTTCTTATTTTTTTATAATTTCAGAAATAATATTTTAAAAAAAATAAAACTATGACAAACGACGACACCTCTCCACAGCTCGAACCCGTATCCTCAGTCATGAAAGTTTTTGCTATTTTGACCGCTCTGTCAGAGTCAAAAAGCATAGGCGTCACGGAACTTTCGCAACAAATCATGACCTCAAAAAGCACAGTTTATCGTTTTTTACAAACGATGAAGATGCTGGGTTATGTCAGTCAGGAAGGAGAGAGCGACAAATATTCCCTCACTCTCAAATTGTTTGAACTCAGCTCTAAAACCCTGGAGCACGTTGATCTGATTGCCTGTGCCGAACCTTATATGCGACATATTGGTGAACAAACCAAAGAAGCGTTGCACCTTGGCGTTCGCGATGGAGAGAGTATCGTCTATGTGTTCAAAGTTGACTCAAAGTACAACCTGCGCATGCAGTCCCGCATCGGTGGTCGCAATCCACTTTACAGCACCGCAATTGGTAAAGTGTTACTAGCCAATCTGTCGGAACAGACCATTCGGGAAATCCTGACAACCACAGAGTTTGTGCCTTCGACTTCCCATACCCATCGTACAATCGACTCACTACTGGCTGAACTGGAACAAGTCAAACAACAGGGGTATGGTGAGGATAACGAAGAACAGGAAGAAGGGTTACGCTGCATAGCAGCTCCCGTTCATGACCGATTCGGCAATGTCATCGCAGGCATGAGTATTTCCTACCCGGTGCTGCGTCATACCGATGCGAACGAACAAAAATATATTGAGATGCTGAAAACCAGCTGTCGGGAAATATCTGAATATATGGGTTTCTATTCCTAAGCAGCCTAAAACACATAACCGTCAGATATTATTGGCGACGGTTATGGCAAGGCTTCAGTGACCGCTGGAAAAAATCAGACACTATAAGAATCTGGACTTCAGCCCGGCAATCAAAACTTCAATCACCTGATCTATAATTGCATCCCGCTTGATCGGATCATCAAGATTCACTTCAGCCGGCCATGTGTTGATATGGGCAGCGGCCCGTACTGCCCCTGCTTGAAATAGAGTGCACACACCGTGAGCAAGTGCCCAACTGACAAATGATCCTATGGCAGACTCATATTCGGACAACTCTCTGCCATTCTCCCGCAGTAACTGTTTTACCACTTCCTGAATCAATCGCTCACTTTCGACACCCGCTTCAGTCAGATGAGGCGGTATTTTTTCCGGATCCACATTCCAGGAGAACAACAACTCAAACAAATAAGGATATTCAATGGAAAAGTTCAAATAACTCTTACCCAGTCTTCGTAGTCGTGCTTCCGTGGCATCCGGCGGCATATCGCGACAATCATCAGAAAGTACCTGATGAAAAAACTCAAACGCTTTTAATTTGGTTTCCATCAACAGCGCGACCTTATCGCTGAAATGGTTGTATACAGCGGTTGGTGTCACTCCCACCGTTTTCGCCAACTGTCGCAATGACAGTTGCTCATGGGACTGCTGGTGTAAAGATTCAAAAGCAACATCCAGCAGTGTCTGCTTCAAATTTCCATGATGATACGAGTCTTTCTTTGGAGTATCCATCTTGTACAGCCTTCACTCTGTTGCTTGATTTCGATGAAATATTCTAGCAGGTTATTGATTTTCTACTGATATTACGAATACGGCCAGGATCTATCTCGACATCCACCCCCTAAACGTTTATTGCCCCGGTATCTGACCAGCTTGCCGAAATGCACGAAACCATTGTCTGGTTAAGACAAATCTGAAAAAAGTAACCTACTGCTCAAGAAAAATTTCCGCAACAGTATTAGCGGCTTTGGCTCTAGACTATACCTTTGCTTGCAGCATCATCGACAACAGCGTCAGCAGCAGACCGGATGTCACACAGATCCAGGATAGTCCAAGTATTCCCTCAATCGTGACCGGGTTCCCTACCAGAAAAAAAGATATGATAACAATATGAATCAATAAATTGGGTCCGTAATGGTGACACTTGGGATATCCACCCCTCTGCCACTTTAAATAGCTCGGACACGTTCATGAACTTCTCCTGTGTGTTAGGGAACCTCTGAAAAATGGCCTATTTTCGCGCAGGACGTTGTCAGCCCCCGTCTCACATCCTCATTGACACCCGTAAATTGCGGTGTTGCAAGTGGTGCTTCCTCGCCTGCACCAAAACTATTACTATTTTTCAGAGGCCCCTCCCTTAGCGTTTTAATATCATGGAAAATGAAAACGCATATCAAACATCAGGACATCTGAATTTCGATAATTATAAAAAGCCTGTCGCGTTGATTCTGCCAGATATGAAATAAACGAAAGACCGAAGGTCCAGTTGTTGGAATAGTTCCATTGGCCTTCCTGACGAAGCACCCAACCATTATCTCCAGTGCTCCATAGCGCCGAACTCTGGAGCTCGAACTGATCATGAAAACCGTTCCAGCGAAACCTCAACATACCACCATACTCCCACTGTCTCGCCACCAGCTCTTCCTGATAGTCAAAGATATGAGTGGCATTAAACTCAGTGATCACCGTGAGGTTTTTAATATTACGCTCCAATCGTATCCCACCAAGCCAACGATCCTTTTCAAGCCATTCTTGAGCCTCATAGGAAAGATCCGTTGCCAGTTTTCGATCAGTCTGGACCCCGGCCTCACCTTTCCATAACCACTTTCCAAATACAGCACTCCCATCCACTGACACCATAGAAAAACGATCCTGTTTGAAATGAACAGATGAGATGACCGGAAAGCCGCTTACCAAAGCATAGTCAATCCGATCAGGATAAGGCATATTGTCATAAACCTGGGCCACAGAAACTCGGGCATCTACGTTCGCCTGTTGGCGCTGATATTGAAATGCCCATTCAAAGCCTTTGTTTTCATCAATGTCTATCGTTGTCCCTGTTGAACGCAACTCGATCATTCGATCAAAATCTGCATAGGCTGCTGGCATACGATCACTACCCGCCGCCACAATCCCCACGAGAATCAAACGGTCTTCAGCCTGACTGAACTCGGCTTTGAGTGCCGGTACCGGGAGCCGGACATCCTCAAGTTCAGATTGACCCGGCCAACGTTGATCACGGGTACTTAAAACATCACTGATCTGAATACTGTCCAACTGCCCCCAGGCCAGAGTTTGATAGCCTCCTTTTATCCATACACTACCAAGTCTCGATTGCAAAAATGAATCCCGTAAACGCCAGTCCCACTCACGATCCCGGACTTCGCTGTTAGACATCTGATAAAACCAATCACCATGAGCATTATGCAGTTCAGGGCTCCAATCATGGGTCAGACGTCCACTGAGAACCACATTGGTTTCTGGATTGAAACGATAATCTGCCTGTAGTTGCAGCGAAGATTCCAAACGACTCCAACCCGCCTGCTGTCGGGAAAAATCGCTTTGCTGGTCCTCCAGACTATAGGCTGCTTTCTGTTGCCACCAGCCGGAGAGATCAAAAGGCTTCGAGACACTGTCACGTATAGGTTCAACATCTGTGGTATCGATGTCTGAAAAAAAATCATCCGCCCATAGATCAACAGAGAGGCATACACAGAGAATTATCGAGAGCGATAACCGCATGTTATAAGCCCCGCTCCATTGACTGAGTGGTAAACAATTCCTTGCTGACATTAATATTGTATTTAATGGAACCAACATTGATCACGCTGGCATGCTGTTTTTGTCCATTCCGAGTGGAAACCATCTGTAAGCGCTTTGCGGTCCAGATGCCATCAATCAACTCAAGCTCTTTGGCACTGAAATATTTGATTTTGCCCGGCTTTTCTTCCCAGAATTTACCCTGAACCTGAACATAATTGTCTTTGCGGATCCACAGCTGTGATTTCTGATAACCAGTCTGCATGGATACCTGTTTAGAGTATTCCGGTTTTGGTGTCGATAAGATGACCCAGCAGTCGGCGCCATCTACAATTTCAGAATCACTGAGAATGACATAGTCATACCACTCAATATGAGTGCCATTTATGTCCGAATAAGAAAAATCACTGCCCATGAATGCGCCAGACTGATCACTGGCAGCAATACGATTTACTTTTTTCAAAGCCGGCAGATATAACCAGCTGTCGTCTTCCCGGGACTCAGCTTCATAGTCATAATTCATATATGCGGTTCCTTTAACATCGCCAGGCTGTAAAAAGAAAATCAGTGTTTTTTCCACATCTGGTTGCTGCAACCGATACTGCTTCATATCACGAACACGCTGCCTGCCCTTGTTATCGATCAGAATCATCTGACTGATTCCTTCCGAACTCTGACCCACATCCCGTTCATCTGAAGCCTTCACAATCTCATAGGCATCCATCGCCCTGGCCGAGCTCAATAGCCCAGACAACAACAATACATAAGTACATCTCCACCAGAAACCGGTTCTTGTTTTTATAAAGTTCTTCGCTTTCTTCATCACAAGGTCCACCTATTTCGTCGGTGCCATCGGCGGTCAGAAACATTCAGGGATATTTACTGAATCAGTGTCATGCAGTCAGTTCACTATAACCAGATGGATTAATATAAACAGCGTCAATTTGTGAATCTGCAAACTATCACTTCACTCTTCACAGTCAAGTCTGGCCTTAGTTACCAGCTCAAAGAGATTGATCAGCCTATACCCCATCTTGTTGGAGCAGACCACCGATATATGATCACCACGGTACTGGAGCCCTGGGAGTTTGCTGCCAATTTTTACTTTTTCAGCGGATAAACACGACCCGCATATCCATAAAGATAACGGTATAATTACAGATCAGCTCATAAGGATCATACTGCCTGAGTCGAACAGCTGAGACGGTTAAAAAGCTGCCAGACTACTTGGCTTGTATCGCCAGCTCACTTAAAGTACCCCAACGATTCCATTAAATGTGTTGAGGGACTAAATGCCTTTCGATTTTGATAAACCCACTGACCGTAGCCAAACCAACACTGAAAAACACAATTGGTTTAAAGAACACGATGCTATCCCAATGTGGGTTGCCGACACAGAGTTTGAGTCTCCTTCACAGATAAAGCAGGCACTGATCAAACGAGCGGAGCACGGTATTTTTGGGTACACCGAAGCCAGCCCAAAGCTCATAAATGCCGTTCGGCAATGGCTGCAAGACCAGTACCAATGGTCTATAGAACCTGAGTGGCTGGTCTGGTTGCCAGGTATCGTACCGGGCCTGAATGTCGCCGTCAGAGCATTCGCCCGGAACGGAAAAGTGGCGGCACAAATCCCCAATTATCCTCCAATACTGGCCGCACCAGAGCTCGGTGGCAGTGTCAGATCGGATATCCTGAGCCGATGGGAAAACAATCGCTGGGTATTGGACATAGATAGTCTGACCAACGCTGTGAGTGCAGATGATTGTCATATGTTGATTTTGGCCAACCCTATGAATCCATGCGGCTCTGTCATGACGGAGGCTGAAATAAAGCAGTTAATTGAGATCTGCGAAACCCACAATGTATTAATTTGCTCCGATGAAATTCATTGCGATATTCTGATGGATGAGACTCTTCGTCATATACCCATCGGCAAATATGAGCCTAAATCCATTACCATGATGGCAGCCAGCAAAACCTTTAACATTGCCGGCTTAAGTTGCAGTTTTGCGATCATTCCGGATGCTGATATTCGAAAGTCTTTTAATCATGTTCGCAAAGGTATTGTGCCCGTTCCCAATTTAATGGGTTACCTTGCTACAGAAGTGGCATTTGAAACTGGTAAGCCGTGGTTGACGGAAATGAACAGATATCTGCGTGCTAACCGGGACTATGCCATAAACAGGATAAACCAATGGTCTGGCGTTTATTGCAATACCCCGGAAGCCACTTTTTTACTCTGGCTTGATTGCCGCGAAACCAGCATTACCGACCCTTTCAGTTTTTTTCTCAAGCATGGTGTGGCATTAAGTGATGGCAAGGCTTTTGGAGCCCCTGGATTTGTGCGTCTGAATTATGGTTGCCAGCGCGATATGCTGGTTGCCGCACTGGATAAAATGGAGCAGGCCTTGTGTTCGATCCGGAAAATTTAATAAAACTGGTCAGGGTTCAAATGCCATTTGGCAAGTACACAGGAAGGCTGATCGCAGACCTACCGGAAGAGTATCTTTTATGGTTTGAAAAAAAAGATTTTCCAAAAGGCCAACTGGGGGAACTTATGCGGCTATCGCTGCTGATACAGACAAGCGGACTAAAAAAAATACTTGAGCCTCTCAGAGCATCAACTGACCGTCCTCAGAAACCAAACGTACAGATTAAGTTTGATACATGACCAATCGAATTCTGGGATATCCACTGGTCGTATCAGCCAAACGCAAAACCATCGGCATTTATGTTCGTGAAGGCCACGTCACCATCCGTTCGCCAAAAGGAGTCAGTGCCCACGAAATCAGTACGTTTGTGGAAAGTAAATTGCCGTGGATAGAAAAGACGCTGCTTAAGCACCAGCACAAAGCATCTACGGTACCCACCTTGGAAGCAGGTAGCAACATTCGCATTCTTGGCCAAAACAGAACGATCGTACGCCACAACGCCAGTGAGTATGGGTTGCAGTTGTTACCGGATGAGGCTCGGTTTGCAATGCCGGAAAATGAATCTGAGTTTGAACTGACAGCCTATGCCATTCTGGAATATTGGCTCAAACAGCTGGCCAAGGAAATGGTACCCGTCAAAACTCAGCAGTTTGCCAAACAACTGGGAGTCAGAGATCGGCTGGTAGCGGTTAAATTTCGGAAAACCAAATCCAAATGGGGGCATTGCACCAACCAGGGGATCATTCAGATCAATTGGCTCATCATGATGGCTCCTGAAACCGTGATTGACTATCTGGTCTGCCACGAAGTCAGTCATCTTCTGCATGCCAATCATTCTGCTGCATTCTGGCGAACAGTCGAATCAATCTGCCCGGATTATCAGAGCCATAAGCAATGGCTTAACCAACATGCAGCCGAACTATGGTTGGAGAAACCAACACGGCGGTGCTGATGTGCTCCACCTTACACACCCAGCAACGCCGTAAGCCCTAATCCTTTGATGAAGTCTTCAACTCTCTGACGCATCAATTTCTCATCACTGAGTTTTAGTACATCGTCCAGTACGTTCTGACAATCATTGATATCGAGATGGCGAATCAGAGATTTAATGCGGGGAATCTTATAAGCGGACATACTCAGCTTCCGTAACCCCATCGCCAGCAGCAGCACTACACTAACGGGATCACCTGCCATTTCACCACACAGGGATACGGGTAACTTAAGCCGGTTCGCCTCCAGAATAATAAACTTCAGTGCCATCAATACAGACGGATGTAAGCTGTCATATAAAGAAGCCACCCGGGAATTATTACGATCTACAGCCAACAGATATTGAGTCAAATCGTTCGAGCCAATGGAAATAAAGTCCACCTGATCACGCACCCGTGAAATCAGCCATATAGCCGACGGCACCTCAATCATAACCCCAACCTGAGGGCGCTGAATATCCCGGCCTTCATCACGCAACTGGGTAATTGCCAACTCAAATATCTGCAGGAAACGATGCAGCTCGTCTTCCCGGCTGAACATAGGGATCATGATTTTAAGATTATCGTGTCCCCGACTTGCCAGCATCATAGCCCGAAGCTGTTCCAACATGATGTTGGTATAATCAAGGGTAAAGCGGATACCCCGCCAGCCCAGAAAGGGGTTTTCTTCGGTAATCGGGAAATATGGCAAAGGCTTATCCCCACCGATATCCAGAATACGCATGGTCACCGGCTTGGGTGCATAGGCCCCAAGCACCCCCCGATAAGTGATCTGCTGCTCCTCTTCCGTTGGGAAGTTATGATGCACCATGAATGGGATTTCAGAGCGATACAGACCAACCCCTTCAGCTCCACGTTCAAGTCCTGGCGATATATCCGCGAGCAATCCGGTATTCGTCAGCAAAGAAACTTTTTCGCCATCCAGCGTCTCTGCTGGCAGATTCTTCAAAGGCGCCAGATCTGCATCCAATGCTTTTGCCTGACGTAGTAAGCGCTGATATTCGAGTACAACGGGCTCAGGTGGATTGAGAATGACGATGCCACGATTACCATCGACAATCACATCCTGATTATCGATATTGTCAAAATTCAGATCCTCCAGTCCCATGACTGCCGGGATCCCCAATGCATTCGCCAACACGCCAGTATGGGATAAAGCTGACCCTTCTTTGGAAATAACCCCCGCCAGCTTATTGGAATCGATACGGCCAAAATGAGAAACACTGACAAGGCGTCCAGCCAGAATAACCGGTGTATCAGTCATAATTCTGCTGCTGGTATTATTGGTCAAACGACGATAAAGCTTGCCAGCCAGTACCCTCAAATCCTCTGCCTTTGAACGCAAATACGGGTCTTCCATCGCCTCAAACACGTCAACCTGACGCAGAAAACCATCGCGCAAAGCGGTTTCCGCGGCATAACCCTGCTCCAGCATCTCATCAAAAACCGTTTTTAACTCGGGGCTGGCAAGCAACATGCGATAAACTTCCAGCAGAGCATCAAGCGTTGCACCGGCGGAGGAATCCATATTGCCCATTTGTGCTTCAAGATCATCGAGAGTTTCTGCGACGGCTTGATCCAGGCGCTTTTTTTCCTCTGAATAATACTCGCCATACAAAGTGGGAATCTGATTGATGTCGACTTCATCCTTGACCACTTTGACCCTGCAGAAAGCTATTCCCGGAGCCCCTTTGATACCAATTAGCCGCTGTACTGCATGGTTACTCTCTTGTGCATTAATGTTGCTATTAATCACTCCACTGCCGAGAGTTCCGGCCAGGTGTGCAGCCATCGTCACCAGAAATGCTTCTTCTTCATCGGTAAATTTGCGCGGATCATAAACCTGTACAACAAGTACCCCGATAGTATCGCCATGATAGATCAGGGGCACCCCTAGAAAACCTTTGAACCTTTCTTCACCTGTTTGTTCAAAGAACAGGAATTTCGGATGCTGATCTCCTCGCTCCATATTCAGTGAGTGCTGGGTCAGGGCTACGGTGCCTACCAATCCCTGTCCAAATGGCATGCGAATCTTGCCTACGGAAGCGTTATCCAGTCCCTCTGTCGCCGAGAGTTTCAGATCTTTTTCCGGAGACAACAAATACAGACTGCAAACATCGACACTCATGGCCTTTTTGATCTGAGCAGCCATCAGTTTGACCATCTCATCCCGGTCAGCAGCCCGGGCTGATTCCTGCAATATGCGTTTAAGCGTAAGTAAAGGATTTAACATGTGATTTCCTTGGTCCAGGCAGCTATTGTGTCCGATTATCTCCGTTTTGGTAAAGGAGTTAGAAGAGTATTTGCATTGGTGAAACTATTTCATAAGTTACGGTGAATAAAATGAAGAAACAACACATAAAACACCAGTTACTTATAAATGCCTGGTCAGACGCCCAAACCCATCGCCCTAGCAAACAGTAAACAATTATCAGGAGGGTGGAGAGTGGTGATCGATCTGCTGCTGTAACTGAACCACCAGCTCATGCACCAATTGCTGCAGAATCAGAGTACCTTCATACAAAGGCTTAGCCACATGATCAACATGTTCTGCGCCAAGTCCGGTTAACGCTCCCGGTAATCCTGCCTTGGCGGATTCTACCAGCAGATTTGATGTGATCACCCTGACACTGGTGAGTTGATAACTCAAGGATTTGTTCTCTGCTTCGATATGATCAAGCACCTTTAACAGCTCCAATGCTTTTTGCTCCGGCAAATGAGAGTGATGCAATGACTCCTTGATTGCCTGTAGCTTCTTGAGTTGTGCAATCATATTCTCGGTCATAAAAACCTGCTTCAACTGTTGGCCGGGACTTCAAAATTCGCCGGATCTGAAAGCTTCAAAGGACAGAACCATTAGATTCTATCAGGATGACAGACCGAAGATAACCTAGACAGCACATAACAGTAGAGCGTGATAGGACAACGACCATACAATCCAAAAACATGCCTGTGACCATCATAACGCAGCGGATGAAAAATCAACATCTATTGAAAAGGATTCTCATTTTTAAATAGTCACATGCCTGCCACAACCCAGTGCGTTTTCTTCCCGTCATAACATTCGGTGGAAATAAACATATGATGACATGGCAATCATCCTGCCTTTTATTACCTGTTACTGGGTGAGAAAGTGGGAGTATTATTTAAAGCCGTGTGTCGGCTCAACGGGCTGACAATGGATCGAGCTCCAGAAATTTTCGAGCTGGAACACGATTTGGCCGCTATATTTATTTATCTTTGTTCAATCGCAAATAGGTACAATATCAACCTGGAACAGGCTTTCCGTAACAAAAAGAAGAAAAACAAACAGAGAAACTGGACGCTTAAGCCATAAAGTTATCCAATAAACCTTAATACAGCTTGAGTAATCACGATAACAATTACGATCCAGGCTGCAAAAATTCTCGTCACCTAAACTATAATGACAATAATGGTGTATGCGCATGAAGAGCTACAGGAATATAGCATTCCATGTTGTTGGACCTGAAGACGGCTGTGCTGAAGCGTTTGCCGGACAACGGTTTCAATGATGCTCCAGGTTCTGAGTTTTACATTGGGCAATTATGGCCTCATTTTGAACCAGCCAATGGTCGCCCGTTTTTTCATAAGCATCAGCAGTGGTTAAATAGCACCGAGCCCATGACCAAATTTAACAAGAACAGCACAGAATTATTTGCCAAAGGTTTACAGCAGTCGCCATTCTCCATTGCTATTTTTGATCAGAATGGTCAATTGATCGAATCCAATGCCAGTTTTCAGGAATTATTACCTGCTGATTCCCACCCCACTACCGGCACAAGCATGCAAGAGCTTATCTGCAGCCTGACGAACGAGCGTTTCAGTCTTCTAAAAAACAGGCTGATGACGGAAGACTTGATAGAGTCCAACGAGGTACTCGGGAAAACACTCAAGTGCGGACACCCCTGCTCTGTTCAGATAAAAATGATTCCCTGGCATGGGCAAAAAACCTATGCGTTTTACATCAAACAAGCCAGCGAACAGCAATATCAGCTCGAGTGTATACAGAAGTTACAACAGGAAACCCTTGAAGCCGTTGCACTTGGCTTACCATTATCTGCCATATTTGAACTGATCTGTTATCAGGTCGAATCATGCGCACCCGATGTAATCTGCAGTGTCGTACTGGTAGATAAAGAAGGTCGAATCCACCCTGCTGCCGGTCCAAGCCTCCCTGATTTTTACACTCAGGCCCTGGAAGGTCTTGCAATCGGCCCCACTGGGGGGTCCTGTGGAACATCAGCATGGCGTGGCGAATCGGTCGAGGTTGTCGACATCAATACAGACCCTTTATGGGCTGACTATAAGACCCTGGCCCAATCTGCCGGTCTTGCGGCTTGCTGGTCGAGTCCAATAAAAAGCTCAGATGGTTCAGTACTTGGCACCTTCGCCCTTTATTATCGGGAACCTCGAGGGGCAAGCGAGTTTCACCGCCACATGGTAAAAGCCTGTCTGCACCTTTGTCACCTGGCTATAGAGCATGAACTATCCAGCAAACACATCCATAAGCTTGCGTTTTATGATCCACTCACCAGTCTCGGAAATCGTTATTTATTAAAAGACAAAACAAAATTACTGATTGCAGACGCAAAACGCTCAGCCACTAAAGTCGCTTTTTTCTTTATTAATCTAGACCGTTTCAAGAATATTAATGACTCTCTAGGTCATAGCCTTGGTGATGCTCTCCTGAAAACAATTGCCCGGCGGCTTGCGACGAATCTTGCAACGAATGAAATCGCGGCTCACTTGGGGGCAGATGAATTTGTCGTTCTACAACCATATTCCCATCAAAAGACAGCGGAAAAAAAGGCCAAAGCACTGCTTGAACTGTTATCGATGCCAATCGAAATCAACGAACTGGAATTCAACATTACCGCATGTATCGGTATATCCCTGACAGACAATGAAACCGAGGATTTTGAAACATTACAGCGAAATGCCAGTGCTGCCTTATATCACGCCAAAAGTAACGGGCGAAACGTATTCTGTTTTTTTCAGCCCAACATGCATCACTCGAAACTGCAACGGTTAAAGCTGGAAGCAGATCTACAAAAAGCCATCGAAAATCAAGTACTGGAAGTCTATTTTCAACCACAAATTCATATCGAAAGCGGACGATTATATGGTGTTGAAGCACTGCTGCGCTGGCACCACCCTAGCCTCGGAATGATCCCGCCGTGGCAATTCATTCCTCTGGCAGAAGAATGCGGCATAATCTGTAAACTGGATCTCTGGGTGCTTGAATCGTCCTGCAAAATGTACTCCCAATGGCAATCGCAATGTCTTGAAATAGGGAAAATATCCGTCAATATATCTGCGGTAAATTTCCACACATCAAGATTTTCTGAGAGCGTCGAATCCGTCTTAAAGAAATTTGGAGTCACCCCCAAAATGCTGACACTTGAAATAACCGAAAGTGTATTGCTGACGGATATTCCAGGCATCAGTATGGAGCTGAAAAAGTTAAGGGACCTCGGAGTCAATTTATCGGTAGACGATTTTGGTACTGGATATTCAAGCTTGAGTTATCTCAAGAAATTACCGATCAATGAAATCAAGCTGGATAAAAATTTTATCAACGATGTTGACGCCAACCGAGAAGACCAGGCATTGGTCGGTTCAATCATCAATATTGGCCAAGTACTGAAACATACGGTTGTTGCCGAGGGTGTGGAAACCAAAGAACAACTACAGACCTTAAAAGCCTTAGGCTGCGATGTCGCACAAGGTTATCTACATGCCCGACCCATGCCTGAGCAGTCGCTGATAGATTGGTATCATCAATATATCAAACATCATGCCCCTGATTTTGACCGTATCAATCGCAAGCTTTGAGCCTATACTTCAATTCTCAGCACAACAGCTTTGAAAACAACAGTTAACGCTTCATCAGTTATCTCGAATATACGCTTGCCTTTGAAAATATATTCTCGTTACACTGATTCTGACCTCCGCCAATTAACAGGTAAAGCAACATGTCTATTGAAACCTGGCTAGCGTTTATCATTGCGGCATCCATCATTCTGGTGATCCCGGGTCCCACGATTTTACTCGTCATCAGTCACTCAATTCGCTATGGCCAAAATGCTGCGTTACCACTGATTGCCGGTGTAGCAGCTGGCGATCTGATTGCCATGACCGTGTCCTTAGCCGGCCTGGGGGTTATCATGGCAACCTCGGCCACCCTGTTTATGATCTTCAAAGTTGCCGGTGCCGTGTATCTGATTTACCTTGGCATCAAAATGTGGCGCAGTCACGACTCATATCAGTTAGACATCCAAAAACAAGGCACCGCGAAAAGCCGCAAGCAGTTATTCAGCAACGCATTCCTCGTGACTGTTCTCAACCCCAAAGCCAGTATTTTCTTCATAGCCTTCTTCCCACAGTTTATGAACCCTGCGGCATCCCATGCCATACAGTTGTTGGGCTATGGCGCGACATTTATGATATTGGCGATAGTGAACGCAGCCCTGTACGCCATGTTTGCCAATCGGATCCGTCGGTTTTTGCGCACCCCAGTTAGCGCAAAAGTTTTTCATCGGGGGGGCGCTGCTGCACTTATAGGGGCCGGACTTGTTACATTAAGTGCCCGACAAAGCTAAGTGGCCTCTGAAAAATAGGAATCGTTTTGATGCAGGCGAGAAAGCAACACTCGCAATACCGCAATTTACGGATGTCAATGAGGATGTGAGGGGCTCAACGTCCTGCGCAAAAATAGGCCATTTTTCAGAGGCTCCCTAACAATCTTCAGGCTTGATTCTTGCTCTGGTGTCAATTGTTTCATAAACCATGAGGACTACCATGAGAATCATTAATGCCCGTCTACGCCATCAGCCTGAGCTGTTTACCATCGATATTGAACAGGGAAAGTTCAGTTCTATCACTGCGCAAACGGCCGCCGTTGCCGCTGCGGACAGCTATGATGCTCAAGGCAATCTACTCTGTACACCATTCGTTGAACCACACATTCATCTCGATGCTGCCCTGACGGCAGGTCAGCCAGCATGGAATCAGAGCGGTACCTTATTTGAGGGCATTGAACGCTGGGCTGAACGAAAACCCAAGCTTAATGAACAGGATGTCCGGGAGCGGGTTGGAAAAACCCTTAACCTGCTGGTCAGTCAGGGAATACAACACATTCGCACCCATATTGACACCACAGACCCACAGCTGACCGCCCTTAAGACTCTCTGCCAGATACGTGAACAGGTCAAAGACAAAATTGATCTGCAAATTGTTGCATTCCCTCAGGAGGGCATCCTTTCGTTCCCGAATGGTCAGGCGCTGATGGAACAGGCTCTGGAAATAGGCGCGGATGTGATAGGAGGTATTCCCCATTTCGAATACACCCGGGCTCTGGGTGAGGAGTCCATGAAGTGGGTCATCCAACTGGCCAAAAAGCACCAGAAACTTGTAGACGTTCACTGCGATGAAATTGACGATCCTGCATCGCGCTTTTTGGAAGTGCTGGCCAGCGAAGCTTTGTTTAATGATATGGGCGAATTTGTCACCGCCAGCCATACCACAGCGATGCACAGTTATGACAACGCATACTGTTCCAAGTTGTTTCGGCTACTAAAAAAATCCGGTATCCATTTCGTCTCCTGTCCAACCGAAAGTATTCACTTACAGGGTCGATTCGATACTTTTCCAAAACGCCGTGGAGTTACCCGGGTGAAAGAGTTGCATGCCGCCGGCATGAATGTCGCACTCGCAGAGGACTCTATTTTTGATCCCTGGTATTCCCTGGGGAACGGTAAAATGCTGAGAGTTCTGGACGCAGGCATGCATATTTGCCAGATGATGGGATATCAGGATTTTACAACGGCACTCGATTTTATCACCGAAAATGGCGCCAGACTGATGCACCTGAAAGATTATGGCATTACTGTTGGAAACCCGGCCAACTGCATCATAATTGAAGGGGAGGATGACTATTCAGCATTACGCAGACAGGGAGAAGTATTACTGTCTATCCGCCATGGAGATATCTTGATGCAAAGAACTCCCGCCAATATTACTCAGCAGGTGGATTTCACTTCTTTGTAAATTGTTCTGCTGAAAATTGCGGAACGGTTAAGGCAATTGTGCCACCCAAACTGAGCGGTGGCACAATATTCAGAAATATCAGGCAGATAGTGCAGAATCAATGGCGTCCTTCAAAGGAGCAGCGTTGACACTGACATCTGGTGCAAAGCGGCCAATCACTTTACCATCTTTACCAATCAGGAATTTCTCAAAATTCCACAGAATGTCGCTTTCATCCTCAGGCACCAGATTCATTTCACCCAGCTTGGCTTTCAATTGTCCGCCTTCGGCTTCCACCGCTTTTGGCTGAGCTGCGATCAACTGCTGATACAGGGAATGACGGTTCTCACCATTTACCTCAATTTTGGCGAACATTGGGAATGTCACACCATAATTAACCGAACAGAACTCTTGAATTTCCGCTTCAGAACCTGGTTCCTGACCAAGGAACTGATTGCACGGAAAGCCTAGAATTTCCAGACCTTTATCAGCCATTGACTTATAGAGTGCTTCCAATTCTTCATACTGCGGAGTCAACCCGCATTTTGAAGCCACGTTAACCAGCAACAGTACTTTGCCACTGTAGTCAGACAATGATACAGACTCACCCTTAATATTATTTACCTGAACATCATAAACACTCATATATCACCTATTGTGTTGTTACAGCCTGTCAATTTGAAAGATCCGCTGATTCCATAGTATCAATCAGCTGACCAAGATCCTGTTTTATACGTCTTAACCATTCGGTGTCTCCTCCCATCCGACACAACATCGTCGTAGGAACGGATACTGCCTGACTCTTGAGCGCTCTACCCTTATCAGTCAGATCAATCAAGACCCGTCTTTGGTCCTCTTCACTGCGATTACGAGTAACCAGACCAGCATCAGCCATTCGTTTCAGCAATGGCGTCAAAGTTCCGGAATCCAGGTACAACTTTTGCCCCAACTCGCCCACCGACAATTGTCGATGCTGCCACAGTAACAACATTATCAAATACTGCGGATACGTAAGACCCAATGGCTTTAACAACGGCCCATAGGCTCTTAAAACGAGATTGGAAGCGGCATAAAGTGGAAAACAAAGCTGATGCTCAAATACCAGCCATTCTTCCCCTGCAACCACCGGCACTTCATCGGTCTGCTTTGATGATTTCATCAATAACTCCCAAGCTACTGGCAGATTGATTTTGAATGCACCTGCCTGATTTCGGACAGCAGGCAGTATCATTCATATTTAAGTTGTGCGCAATATAATTTTACGCAATGAATACAAACAAATCGCCTACAATCCACCAGTAAGGTCAATGAAGCTACCAGTCATATATGAAGTTTGATCGGATGCCAACCAGTAAATAGCCTGAGCTATTTCTTCCGGCCGACCACCACGTTTTAAAGGAATACGTTCTTTCAAGCGATCCACCCTTCCTGGCTCTCCACCAGATGCATGCATCTCGGTATATATTAATCCAGGTCGCACGGCATTCACCCGAATACCGGCCCCTGCAACCTCCAGTGCCAAGCCGCGAGTCATGGTATCAACGGCTCCCTTGGAGGCAGCATAGTCGACATACTCATTAGGCGATCCGGATCTCGCGGCTCCGGAAGATACGTTGACAATGACACCACCCTGTCCGCCAAGATCAGTTGACATCCGCCTTACCGCTTCTCTGCAACACAGAAATGACCCAATAACATTGGTGTCTAATACGGCACGGAGACGATCCACAGTCATGTCCACGAGACGGCACTGCTGTTGCAAAATCGCCGCATTGTTGACCAGTACTGATAAAGCGCCTAACTGCTCATCGACCGTCTGAAACAATCGAACAATATCAGCTTCCTGCGCCACATTTGCCTGCACAGCAATACATTGCCCGCCTTGAGAATTAATCTCAGCGACCACCGCATCTGCTGCAGCCTGATTACTCAGATAACTGATACACACTTTGTACCCCTGTTCAGCAAATACCCTTGCAGTCTCTGCACCGATGCCACGACTACCGCCCGTGATCAATACCGTTTTAGTATGTTTCATACTTCCCCTCCGCTCACTTATACATCAACGCTATAGCCTCGAATACCAAGCCAGGAGTAGATATTTGTGCTCCAGGATGAATTCAGCAACAAACAGCAGAGTCCAGGATACCGTTGCGATCAACAAAACGTAAGCAATTACATGGGAATAGATCGAGCCTGAAATACTTGCTAACACTCAAAATCATGAATAGCAAAACTGATGACATGGATGACTGTATGTATCGTTCTTGCCGCCCTGGGCAAAACAGGGAGTCAGAAATGACTTAAGGCTGTCAGATCAGCAATAGCTTCACAAAACAGCCCTAACCAGATATACCTTTGTATAAGAAAAGAAATGAAATAAATCGACAGTTGGGCGTACCGACAGTTCGAGTGAATCGTCAGACATTACCCTGCTGGCCAATAATATCCTTAAATGAATCCAGGCTCCATAAAGGCTCCAATGCTTCATCGGCGAGAATATCTTCGCGATAATTACTGGTTCGCTCGGTTACTTCAGACAAATATCGAATGGCTTCATCATAATTCCCCCGGGCAGTATGGGCGCAGGCCAGCTGATAAAACGCATGGCAATTGTCGGGATCAATAATCAAAGCCTGACGACATAAGTTGATAGCCCATTGTGGCTCCCCTAACTCCAAAACAGCATCGGCTTTGTATGTCAGAGCTTCACAATCACTGGGACGCAAGCTCAGAATCTGATCGTATACAAGAATCTTATTTGCCGGGATACTATCCTGCTGGGCTCGCATCCACAAAGACTGAATATCTTTAGTCAGTTCAATTTCCTCGCGGTTCTGCTTGGTCAGCATCGCCTCTTCGTTTAATTGACTTTCCACCATGTGCAAGCGGGCTTCATACTGACCAATCAACTCAGAAATTTTTTCATCTGCCAGAGCCTGAACCTTCTCCTTCATGTCCCGTACAGATGTCCACCCCACCAGAACCAGGATCGAGCTCGCAGCAGCAATCAGATAGAAGAAATAAGTCACCGTATCCGTTGCATATGTTAATGCCCTATCCGCAGCCCGGTTTTCACGGTCAGTGACCTGCTGAATCAGATCAACCCGCTGTGCCGCCATATCGGTCCGCAATTGTTTTAATTCATCGAGGACATAACGCTCGACAAACGGCGTATAGAGTGGTTCCTGCAATTGATCAACAGTTTTGTCAAGCTGTTCAGAGTTGACGGGCGACTGATCCTCCGCCCGGGCAACCTGAGAACAAACAATAATAATCAGCAGAATTAAGATGCGAGACATATAGCGCTACCATGGTTATGCACTTCAACTAAGCAATTATGCAGGCTTTTTATGGCCTTGGCATAATCATCTTCGTTGATTATAAACTGCATATCCACTTGACGCATGGATTGATGTAAAGCCAGCACACTGATTTGATTCTCAGCCAGTGCTGCGACTGCCTTCGATAAAATACCGGAAACCTGCATATCGCTGCCAATGGCTGACACAATTGCAACCTTCCGCTGATTGACTTCAGCTTCTGGATAATTCTGTTTCAATACCTGAATAATGCGTTTTATCGTCTTCAAGTTGGTAGACAAATAATGCGTAATGGTATTTGCATTCGAATCCTTGGTAACGACACGGGCCTTGAAACGACGAATGACTTCAAGAATCTCAGTATCGTATTTTGCCTGCAAGTCAGTCATATCCTGATCAAACACTTCAATCGCATAGACATCTCTACATCCGGCAATGATCTCCGCTCTGGCTTTATCACTGACATAGTCGCCGGTAATCAGCGTTCCTGCGTGTTCCGGTTCAAAGGTATTTTTTACCCGCAGAGGTATATTATGCTGTCGCAAACCTTTGGCAGCCCGCGGATGAATAGCCTCCATCCCAAGATTGGCAAGGTGATCCGCCACTTCATAGTTGGTACGGCCGATCGGCACGACATTGTCCTCGCCCACCAGTCTGGGGTCTGCACTGCTTAAGTGAAATTCTTTGTGAATAATAGCTTCACATGCCTGGGTAATGACTGCAATCCGACTGAAAGTCATTTCACTGTAACCACGGTCAAAAGTAGACATCAGCCCTTTTTCCGTATGTGCATAACCGGTGACAATAGGCAACTCTCTGGCCAGATCAATATCGGCAAACGCCTGCGCGATCTGATCATCCAGGCCGCTTTGCTTGCTACCTTCCCATGCCGTCAAATCAACAAAACGGGCGTTGATACCTTCCTGACACAATAATTGAGTCATGTTCCAGGCACTATGCGCCTCACCAATACTGGCCAACATCTCACGTACCGTGGCGAGATGCGCTCCAAGGGAAAAATGACCGTGCTGACACAACCGATGTAAATCAGTGAGGCAGTGTTCTGCTTCGTCCAGGCGCAAACCGATAAACTGGTTAGCCTGCTTCAATAATGCCCCATCACCAAACAGCTTCTCATTGATAGAGAACATTTCCTGTTTAAGCACCTGTAATGAAGCTTTCCAGCTGTCATCTTTGACACCATTGGCAAATAAAGCGTAGACACCGGCCTGACCGGTTTTTTTGTGCTCAAGTAGCAGATTGGTTAAGCCACCGTAAGCCGAGACCACAAATATTCTCTGATAAGGCTGTTCTTTATGATGTGGAGATAAAACGATGTTATTTCGAACAGCGGCATAATCGCTCATAGAGGTGCCGCCTATTTTTTCAACAGTATGGGAATTCATGAGTGTAAAATGCCTTTTTGTTTAAAGGGTCCTGATGTTTTTCCAGCTACAGATGTACTCCGGCCTGGGATTTTGTGAGCAAAATGGCTCCGTCACCCGATTACTGATAGCGTTGTATACCATAAACACATTTGAACGGGGAAACGGCGTAATGTTGCCATTAGACCCATGCATGATATTACAATCAAAAATGATCAGGCTATCTGGTTTACCAATCGCACTGACAATACCACCTTCATCAACCAGCTTCTCAAGACTCTGATCATCAGGGACACCATATTCCTGCCGTTTTAATGACCACCGATAATGCTCTGCCGGGGTTTCACCAACGCAACTGACAAATGTGCGATGGGATCCGGGAATCAACATCAATGGTCCGTTGTGATAAAAATTCTCTGTCAGCGTGATGGACATGCTCAAAGCCCTCATCCTGGGCATTCCATCTTCTACATGCCAGGTTTCAAAATCTGAATGCCAGTAGAATTCACGTCCACGATAACCTGGTTTGTAATTCAATCTGGACTGATGAATATACACCTGATCGCCCAACAAAAACCTGGCCAGTCCCATTGTATGAGAATCTCTTGCCAGCTGCCTGAAGACCGGGCTCAATTCATGAATCCGAAACACTGAACGAACATCGCCGCTGTTTTTTTCAGTAATCACTTCATCACATTGTTTGAGCCCCTCATCTTGACTCAAACGTTTTAGTTCCTGCTGGTATATCAGTACTTCATCTTCGCTGAACACATTTTCCAGAACCAGAAAACCCTGCTGTTCATATTGCTCAATCAACTCCCTGTGAATAGGAGCATTGGAGAAATCGCGGCTATATACCACTGGATCTGCGCGGGGAAGCATATGGGGACTATTGGAAAAACGGGATGGATAGAGATCTTGTGTTTGCTCAGATAAAAAAGCCTGTTCATCAATCATCTAGCTATTTACTCCTTAATCCTGTTACTCATTGACGGGTTCGGCTTCCAATTCATAAGCTCCTTGTGCATTGTGCACTTCAGTCCCATTCAGAGGGGGGTTAAACACACAGGCTAATTTCAATTCTGATGTCGCCCGCAAGATATGTTTGTCATGCTTATCAAGAATATAAATCGTGCCACAGGTAATGGGATACTTTTTACCATCGGACAGAGTTTCGACCTCGCCCTCACCGGATATACAAAATACCGACTCCAGATGATTCTGATAATGCATCTGAAAATCAGCACCCTGATATATTGTGGTAATGTGAAAAGAAAATCCCATGCCATCTTCTTTCAATAGCAGCCGGGTACTTTCCCAATTTCCATCAGGAGAAACAATACGGCGTCCGGTCTTTTCTGCTGCTTGAAGTTGTCTGACTATCATCTGATATTCCTTAATTAAATACTGTAATTTGGGACCCTCGGCAACGTATTGCCGAAGGGATAAGAAAGGTATGTCTACTACTCTAGGGAACCTCTGAAAAATGGCCTATTTTCGCGCAGGACGTTGTCAGCCCCCATCTCACATCCTCATTTACACCCGTAAATTTCAGTGTTGCGAGTAGTGCTTCCTCGTCTGCATTAAAACGATTCCTATTTTTCAGAGCCCCCCTAGTTATCAACCGTGCAACATGGCTTTAGCCAATTGCATACATGGGATCAAAATAATCCAGTTCTTCCGGAATTTTTTCCTCGCCGGCACACACTTCCCTGACTGCTTGCTCAACAATATCCAGACCTTTTTTCAGATTCACATCACTGATAATAAGAGGACATAAGAATTTAACGACCTGATCATCTGCACCGCTGGTCTCAATAATCAGACCTCTTTGAAAAGATTTGCGTGTAATTTTGCTGGCTATATCACCATTTACACAGTTTATGCCCTGCATCATGCCACGTCCGCGAGTAGTAAAATTTCCTTCTCCATACTTAGTCACAATATCATTGAGGCGACGGGCAATGTATTCGCCCTTACGTTTGATTTCCAAGGAAAACTTATCATCACTCCAATATTCATCAATCGCAGCTCTGGCGGTTACAAAGGCAAAATTATTGCCCCGAAAAGTGCCGTTGTGCTCACCTGGCTTCCATTGATCCAGCTCTGGGCGAAACAACACCACTGCAAATGGTAGCCCGTAACCACCCAGAGATTTCGACAACGTAACGATGTCAGGATAAATGCCTGCCTCTTCAAAACTGAAAAAAGTACCAGTGCGTCCACAGCCAGCCTGAATATCATCAACGATCAATAAAACGTCATGTTTTTTGCAGACTTTATCCAGATTACGTAGCCAATCGAAACTGGCAGCATTGATACCACCTTCACCCTGAACCGTTTCAACAATGACCGCTGCAGGTTTATCGATACCACTACTGGAATCCGATAGCACCTTGTCCAGATAAAACGTCGTATCAATATCATCACCCAGATAAGCATCATAAGGCATACGGCTGGAGCCGTTCAGACTGACCCCTGATGCGCAGCGATGGTGGGAATTCCCCGTCGTTGCCAGAGCACCAAGACTGACACCATGAAAACCATTGGTAAAAGAGATCACATTCTCCCGACCAGTCACATTACGGGCCAGCTTCAACGCAGCTTCAACCGCATTGGTTCCGGTTGGCCCGGTAAACTGCACAACATAATCCAGCCCTCGGGGCTTCAATATTTTTTCATTAAACGTTTCAAGAAACTCACCCTTGGCTTTGGTATGCAGATCCAGACCATGAGTGATGCCATCGGCATCAATGTATTCCAAAAGCTTCTGCTTAAACAAAGGGTTGTTGTGACCATAATTCAGCGTACCGGCGCCAGCCAGAAAGTCCAAGTACCGGTTACCATCCTCATCAAAAAGAAACTCTCCCTGTGCTTTGTTGAACACTCGTGGAAATGAACGTGCATAGCTTTGTACTTCCGATTCAATCTCTTCAAAAATCTTCATTTATTTCACCTGTTTTGGGTTATTCAGTCAGAACTTAGCTGGATTCAATTGCACCAAACGGTTAATTGAAGGGTCCTATTCGAACCAGAAATTCCGAATCATGTTGGCCATTAAAATGTTTTTTTTCGTCGAAGATGACAGAACGATGCATATCTGCATTTAATTGGTCTGCCAGTCTCTCAAATAATGACCAGGAGGCCTGATTGGCTGCCGTAATAGTTGTTTCGATAAAAGAAAAGTCGGGAGAACCAGGGCGATTGAGAATGCTTTTCATCATACCCGATGCCACACCCATACCGCGGGCCTGCTCAGACACCGCGACTTGCCAGACAAACAAGGTATTTTCACGATTGGGCAACTGGTAGCCCGAAATAAAGCCAACCAGCGAACTCTCAAGCCAGGCCGTTACAGAGGTATCCGAAAAGTGGCAGCATTGCAGCAGATTGCAGTAAAGAGAATTGGTATCCAACGGCGGGCATTGATCTATCAAGTCATAGACTTGAGCGCCGTCTTCTGATTTTGGGGGGCGAAATTCAATTTCAATATCCATCACATTATGCGCTTTTATTTGAATTCTAATGTTTATAACTCAAACTTATACACTACTTCTATAATTATTACTGATGACGAAAAACCTCAAAAAACCTATCAACAACCACTAAAACAGCCGTTATTTTGTGATTTTCAGCATTTTTTCGAGCAAATCAGCACCAGAAATTAACAATCCTTATGTGGGAATGCCCTGGTATTGTTCAATAGACCGAGTGATATTCTTATTAAAAGCTGACTAAACCTCTCTATTTATTTAGAACTCTAACTATATTAACGTAGATCCAAGTAATAGCCAACCGCAATTCCGGTACTAGTCACTCAAAACGAGAAGCAGTGCTTAACAGAGAAAGAAGAATCCAGAATGGTTGAAATCGAGGTGATGCGAGGAGAAAGAGAAAAGAACGATCAACAGGTTAGCGAGCAGAATTTCGACGCAGAAAAAACGGACTAAAGCATCAGCGGTATTTTCAGGCACACCAATATTTCGCTGCCTGTTCCATCTGGCAACGCACTGAATGGAGACTTATTACACGGCATTTCCTTTTCGGGATCGTTTATCCTGGTACATACGCTGGTCGGCGATATTCAGCCATTCATCAAGACTGGCAACCGAATCCGTCAGAGAGTGAATACCTATGGACAGGCTCAGCTCATATTCCAGTTCATCCTGAATACAGAGTTGTATTCCATTTCCCAGAAAACGTTGACTAAAATCCGTCGCCTGCTCCAATGTGGTATCTCTCAACAACAGAATAAACTCATCACCACCGTAACGCCCCAGCACATCGGTGGCGCGAATATTAGCCTTAATTTGCCGGGTCAGAGCAACGAGCATCTGATCACCCGTCAGATGACCATGCTCATCATTAATATATTTGAAATCATCAACATCAATAAAAACCAGACAGACGGGTGTTTTATAACGACGATAGCGGTTAAATTCCTTGCTAATCTCCAGATAAATCGCTTTGCGATTAAGCACTCCTGTCAAACCATCCACTTTTGAGGACGCTGATAACTCCCTGTACGCTTCTTTTAATTTTTGCAAAGAATCATCCAGTTGAGCCTGCCGTAATACCTCATCTGTCTTATCAATCACCGTAGACACGATATACAGCAATTTACCATCTTCACCATATACGCTGAAACCGGACTCATGGACATAGCGACAATCATCTTTATTTCGCAAAATGCGATAATCAATCTCCCAGCGGCCATTACCTTGCAACTGTTTATGACGTTTCACCCGGTCATAATCGACAGGATGTATCTTCTCTTCAAAAACATCAGCGCATTCATACAACTCATCCCGGGTCTGCCCCCAGATTTTTTCGTAACCATAGTTTACGTACAAGATCTGATGTTTGTCAGGACTCAACATCCATATCGCTACAGTATCGGATAAAGAATCCACAATCGTTCGGAATTTTTGTTCTGATTGTCGCAACAAACATTCAGATTCTTTTTGTTTGCTGATATCTTCAATTACCACAACAAAATAATCGGGTCGCCCTTCGTCCTGATATATCACAGCAACGGCCAGACTGATCCAGACATAACCGCCACCCTTCAGCAGCACTCTTTTTTCATGGGTATAGCGGTATGCGTTTCCTGACAGCATCTGCTGAAACTTTTCCCGACTCTCAACCACATCTTCAGGATGAGTAATCTCGAAAAAATCCATTCCCAGTAACTGCTTGCGCTCATAGCCGAGAAACCTGAGCAACCAGTAATTTACCAGTAAAAAACGACCGTCCAGACTGAGGTGTGCGAGACCAACCGCGGCTTCGCTGAACGTGTCAACAAACTGTTTGCGCGACAGTTTCAGTAAATGCTGCTGACGATGACTCTCGGTTGAATCATGAATGACAACTAATGCATAGTGGCTGTCATTGATATGAACATAATTCAGATACACATTGGCATCAAAATGCTTACCTGAAAAAGTACGCGCGCGTACTGGATGCTGCTTACGGATATCGCCCTTAGAAGTGAAGAAATGTTGCAAATACATGCGATGATTTTTAACAAAAGGCTCAGCAATCAGGCTTTCAATATTATGCCCTTGAAGCCTCTCATCACTGGCATCAAACAAACAATCGGCCGCAGGAGTACTGGCAATAATATCACCACTATCAGAAATCAGCAGCACTGGATCTGGCAACGAAGCAAACAGGACTTCACTGTTCAAGTCTGAGATTTTTTTTTGAGAGCGCGCTAACATATGTTGAAAAAGGAATGTCGCCGCCATCCACAGACTAATAGCTGAAAGCAGAAATGGTGACCAGGAAAGCCATGCTCCTACAAGCAACAAGAACCATGTCCCCCACATTGCAGGCTTTCTTAATATCCAATGACCGACTTTCCACAAGCCCATAAACCTCCCGAACAGATATGCATCTGTATTGCTTTTTATTTTTTTAGTGTGTTTTCCAGGATCCATATGGAAAGATCAACCAGTGCTAGAACTCAACCAGCAATCGATTCCAATTCCGCCTGAGGCATACCTGAAGACAAGCAATACTTCCAAACAATCCAACAGGACATCTACTACCCCAGATCACTTAACTCCCCAATCAAAAAAACTTTTGGAACCCAAACCACTCTGGGGGCCATTTGATGTATGGCAGTTCGAATATAAGCAATACTAAAAATACCTTAACAAATTTACCAACATTATTGATTCAAATAAGGAAATACTTATATCCACGTTGTTTTAGGTCAACGCGGAAGCTGCGATAAACTCAGTTTTGAAAGGAAATGTGTTTTTATGTAAAAAAGGAGGGAAAGTGCTAGAAAAGGACTCGATCATTCCCTGATCACACAAAGTGATCAGGGAATGATCGGAACCAGTCAGTAGAGTTATCCTGCTACTGTAACGGCTCCTTCGGTCGTACGTTTTAATAACAGATAGCCCACTGCAGTAATCACCGAGCCGATGGCAATTGCACCAACATACATCCCCACATGAGTGATCGCACTGGGAATAAACAAGACAAAAATACCACCATGTGGAGCAAGCAGCTCAGCGTGTATCAACATAGACAAAGCTCCAGTAATTGAACCACCGACCATACAGGCAGGAATCACGCGCAGAGGGTCTTTGGCGGCAAATGGAATCGCCCCTTCAGAGATAAAGCACAACCCCAGAACAAATGAGGCCTTACCGGCTTCCTGCTCTTGAGCTGAGAACCGGTTTTTGCTGAGAAATGTGGCGATTCCCATACCAATGGCAGGTACCATACCAGCAGCCATAATTGCAGCCATTGGTTCATAAGTTTTGCTGGCCAGTAATCCAACACCGAATGTATATGCCGCTTTATTCACCGGTCCACCCAGGTCAAAGCACATCATGGCGCCCAGAATCACACCCAATAACACAGCATTGGCAGAGCTCATACTCTTAAGGAATTCTGTCATCGCATTCATTATGCCGGATACCGGACCACCGACGATATAAATCATAACCAGACCCGTAAGCAACGTGGCAATCAACGGTACAATCAGAATCGGTTTCAACGCTTCCAGTGTTTTGGGCAGATCAATTTTGTCCACCAGGAACTTGGCACTGTAACCCGCAACAAATCCAGCCAGGATGCCTCCAAGAAAACCTGAGCCAACACTGCTTGCCAACATACCACCAACCAGACCTGGAGCCAGCCCCGGACGGTCAGCAATTGAATAAGCGATATAACCCGCCAATACCGGAATCATCAAAGCAAATGCAGAACCTTGACCGATCTTCATAAGAGCAGCAGCCAGAGTACCTTCCTGTTCGAAAGCCTTGTAACCAAAGAAGAAAGACAGAGCAATGATCAAACCACCGGCTACCACCACGGGTAACATAAAGGAAACACCGGTCATCAGATGTTTGTAAGCGCCGGTTTTCTCCTTTTTAAAGACTTTAACATCTTTATCTTCTGCAGACTTAGGCTGCAAAGTAACGGCCGCGGACTCTGTAATCGCACGTTCAATCACTTCTTTCGGTTTTTTCAATGCATTACTGGTACTGGTTCGATATACCCGTTTGCCAACAAAAGGCGCCGTATCAACTTCGATATCCACTGCCAGAATCACCAGATCGGCCGCTTCGATATCCGCATCCGTCAGGGTGTTTTTCGCCCCCACCGAGCCACGGGTCTCCACTTTCATAATATGACCCATCGCGGTGCCGGCTTCCTGCAATGCTTCTGCCGACATAAACGTATGTGCCACACCGGTCGGACATGCGGTAACCGCAATAATATTTAACGCCCCACTGGAAGTTTGCTGAGTTGGTGCAGCTGCAGCAGTGCTGCCAGCGGCTGATCCAGATAAAGATGCCTGACGCTGAGCCTGCTGCAACCAGTCTTTGGGATTCTCAAGACAGTCGGCAACAGCACCGCGATACACATATTTTCCGGTAAATCGGCCCATTTCGACTGCGCCGTCCGCTGCAATGACAACCAGATCTGCTGCTTGGATCTGACTGTCGGTCAGCATTTCAGTAGGCTGGACAGAGGAATGAATTTCCACAGTCACATCCCAATTCAATTCAGCAGCGGCTTTTTTCAAGGCGGTAGCTGCCATAAAACTGGTGGTGGTACCACCTGGACATTGAGTCACTATTACTACGTTCATGAGCACTCCTTAACAGGAAAAAGAAAGAGGTTTAATAGACACCTGTTGTTTTAATTGGTCGAGTCTAAGGGGGGAGGTAATACCAACCCCAACCTGATTCACTGCCATTGCAGCGACCGCCGTTGCCAGTATTAAGGTGTCGGCAACAGAAAAATTATTCATCAGCCCGTAACTGATACCGGCGACAAGACTGTCTCCGGCACCCACGGTACTAACAACTTCTACTTTAGGGGGTAGCGCCTGCCAGGCCCCCTCACGGCTGTACCAGCGCAAACCATTCTCACCATCCGATAACACCACATGGCGAATTTGCCGGTTCAACAATGATCTTACTGCTTCTTCCTGAAGCGCCTGAGTCGGCAGCGGTTTGCCGGCCCATTGTTCAAGTTCCTGAACATTCGGTTTAATGACTTCGGGAGCAGCATCCACAGCCGCATGCAAGGCTTTACCACTGGTGTCGATCACCACTTTCTTTCCTCGCTCACGAAGCAAATTACAAATATGTCCATAAGCATCTGTCGCCAGACCTTTTGGCAAGCTGCCACTGAGCACAAACCAGTCGGCTTTTTCACAAAGTTGCAGTAATGTCCTCTGCAATTGTTGCCAACTCGTTTCAGACACCACCAGACCAGGGAGATTGACATCGGTTACGCGTCCACTGGTCTCAGATAACTTCACATTGATTCGGGTAGCACCCTGCTCGTATTGATAGTAGTTGACCATTTGATGTTCGACGAACAGGGCATCAAACTTTTCGCGGTTATCCTGCCCCAGAACACCTGTCACACAGACCTGTTCTCCCAAATCCCTCAATACCATAGCGACATTGATCCCCTTACCGGCAGCGCGGAGACTGCCACAGTCTGCAAGGTTCACTTCACCAGCCACCAGCTCAGCTAACTGAACAGTCAGATCCAGTGCAGGATTCAAAGTCAGGGTGACCACAGGAGCATTAGCCATGATCCACCCCCTTGCTAACGGATAACGCTCTAACGGCAGCACTGTTTTCAGCTGCCAGAGCCCGCTGGGCCAGCTCTTTGGTCTGTTTCAGTGAGAGTCCACGAATATGGGCTTTCACTCTCGCCATCGCGCGCGTCGACATACTCAATTCACGTACACCAAGACCCGTCAGAATTGCGGCTCCCAATGGATCGGATGCCAGCTCACCACACACACCTACCCAGATACCGTGTTCTTCAGCAGCACGAACAGTCGTATCGATCAGACGCAATACCGCCGGATGGATAGAATCTGCCTGACGGGACAATTCAGGATGGCCACGGTCAATTGCCAGCGCGTACTGAGTCAGGTCATTGGTACCGACTGAGAAGAAGTCCACTTCGCGGGCAAAGACATCCGCCATCATTGCTGCCGATGGCACCTCAATCATAATTCCCAACTCAACTTGGGCATCCGGATAGTCTGCAGCTACCTGATCAAACAATGCCTTGATATCGCGCCATTCCTGAATATCCGTCACCATCGGAAACATAATCCTCAGGGGGCGGCCGGCAGCAGCTCTCAATAAGGCGTGTAACTGATGAATCAGAGTACGGGGATAACGCAGTGACAAGCGTATGCCACGTAAACCAAGAAACGGATTTTCCTCTTCGTCCATTGGCATGTATGGCAACGGTTTGTCACCACCAATATCAAGAGTACGGACAATTAACGGCTTGCCTTCGCCGAGCCCATCAAGCACTCGGGCATACTCAGCCTGTTGTTGTTCGATGGTCGGTTCTTGCGGATGGTCCATGTAAATGAACTCAGAACGAAACAACCCCACCCCTTCACAACCAAGCTCAACGGCTTTTTCAACACCTTTGGCGGCAGTCAGATTGGCCATCACTTCAACGTGATGGCCATCTGTGGTGATCGCCGGTTCGAAACGTGTTTTGTAAGCTTCTTCATTCAACTGTTGTTCGCGTGCCATGGTAGCTTTGGCGGCGGCAATAGTATCCGCATCGGGCGCAACTGTGAGCACTTTAGCCTCACAATCAACAATTACATCGGTACCATCTGTCATCGTCAGCACTCTGGCACCACACCCAACCAGCAAAGGTATTCCCAGAGAGCGGGCAAGAATGGCCGCATGAGAGGTCACACCGCCCGCGGCAGTTACAACGGCTTTAACATTGGCATCTAACTCACTGATTTCAGATGGGGCAATTTCCTGACACACCAATACATGATCAGTTTCAATAGAACCGGCGCCTTCTTGTCCGGTCAGTTTGCCAAGTACACGGTTACCAACATCACGAATATCAATCGCACGTTCAGCCAGTAAGACTTCCTGACTTTGTTCCTGCAAACTGGCCAACGCCTCAAAACTTTGATTCCAACCCCATTCGGCACTGTCACCCTGAGCAATAAACTTCTCAGTCTCCTGCTTCATTTCCGGATCCAGCAACAGCTCCAGGTGCATGGAAATAATTTGTGCCAACTCAGTGTTAACAGTTTTCTCAAGTTTATTCTTAAGGTCTACAGAAACCGCAGATAAGGCTTTGTGAAAACGAACCAGTTCCGCTTCTGGCGACACCGCATGATGCTCAAACTGGTAATCCGGCTCACTAACGACATAGGCCGGGGCAATGGCAACCCCCGGGGCGCCAGTCAGACCATATACCTGATCTCCGGGCTTAAGCACTTCGACCACAGTTTCGGTTTTGGCCGGCTGTTGGGTCTCATGACTGATCCGTACAACCGGATCTCCCAGTCCACCTGTAATCGCTTTGGAAATAACGTCCAAAATACTGTCGGCCTCAGCATCATCCACCGTGACTTGCAGGCGATGACCCAATTGTGCTCCGAGACTGATCAGCTTGGTGACACTACGGGCGGATACAGCAGGGCTGTCGCTGTCGAGATTTTCAATCCAGATTTCCGCATCATATTGTTTGGCGATACGCGCCAGCGCAGCCGCCGGACGGGCGTGCAGGCCATGAGCAATCGGTAACGGACATACCACCTGTTGGCCCGCCAGAGACTGGGATATCAACAACCGAATAACATCCACTGACCGTTTGCAGCTGGCCAGTTTTTTTAGACCACCCTCGAGCTTTAATTCGGTGAGTTTTTCCAGTAACGGTAAATGCTGATTATCATGAGTACTGATGGCAATCAGAGTATTCAGACTTTCACCGTAAAGGCTGAGGGTCTGTTCTGGTTGAACCACAGCCGCAGCACCGTTCTCTGCCTGAGAGGACACAGACAACACCCAAATGCCATCTCCAAGATAAAAAGGATTACGCGTATAAACAGATGCCAGCTCCTGCTGCGTCAGGGCTTTGGCATTCCATAAAACAGCCCCGGCCAGCGCAACCAGCTCCGTATAACTGTCAGCACCAGACTTCAGTCGTACCTGATTGGCAGTCAATACAAACGATCCTGCCAAAGCCTCTCCACTCAATATACGACGGACTTCATCGGCATTTTCCGTCGTATGCAAACGGCGCGACAGTGTTTCGTCAGCGATTACATGAGTGAGCTGACGCAAAATAGTCAGATGTTCGTCAGACTTTGCTGCGATACCAACTGCGGTATAAACCACCTGACCATCTTCGCCCCATTGCACGCCATTAGGAAAGCGAAGCACCCGCAGGCCTGTTTGCCTGACCAGATCTCTGGTCTCGATGGTTCCGTGAGGAATGGCAATACCATTGCCCAGATAAGTAGAGGTCTGCTGCTCTCTGTCCAACATGCCTTGTTGATATGCAGGCTCAACGAGGCCATCACCCACCATCCGCTCAGCAATTAGTGCGATAGCTTCCTGTTTATTTTCGGCGATAGCGGTTAATGTGATGTCCTGCGGAGTGAGTTTTAACATTGTTATACCCCTGGGGTTCTAGAGTTACTGCTTAACAGCCATCTGATGCTTTCAGCGCTGTTTTGATCTATTTTATATTTTATTGCTAAATCGATTTTGCTAAATACTGAAAGGATTCAGCACAATAATCAAGCACCAGTGCACAAAAAAGTATCAGAAACATTTTCTTTTATTGCCCTGGAGCAATATTTTTCTGCTTTTCATAAACTTCAGGGCTGGGACAGCTAGGTCAGGTGATTTAGCATTATAGATTACAGTCAACGTTTTATCGTTTTTTGGGAGAAAGCTTTGAAGCTAGAAGAAATCGCCAAACTGGCTGGCGTATCAAAAGCAACGGTCAGCAGCGTACTCAATGGCAAAGCTACGAAATATCGCATTAGCGCCGATACACAGGCCAGGGTTCTCGCCATTGTTGAACAATACGGTTACCAACCAAACTACTCTGCTGCTGCACTAAGGCGGGGCAGCAGCAATTCCATCGGATTTATCGTTCCTGATTTCGAAAACCGCAGCTATCTACGAATTGCCAAACGCCTTGAAGCATTGGCCCGAAGTGCTGGATACCAACTGATCATCAGCAGCTCCGATGATAATCCCCAAACCGAGTTACAGGCGGCTAAAGTACTTGTGGCCCGTGGGGTTGATGCTTTGCTGGTATCATCCAGTCTGGACAACGAAGCATCCGTTTATCTCGACATTCTGCAGCGAGGCACTCCAGTCATTGCACTTGACCGCCCACTACCGGAGAATTTTTGCAATATTATCAGCGATGATCGTCAGGGCGCTTTTGAGTTAACTCGCTCATTGGCACTGGATGACATCAGACATATTGCGTTGTTCGGAGCCATGAAGGATCTTCAGGTCAGTCGTTTGCGGGAGCAGGGGTTTATGGAGGCTGCCAGACAGTCACCCCATGTTCGGGCGCACTGCTTTTACGGCCCGCACTTTGACGCCGAAACCGGGGCGACATTACTGCAACAGACCCAACAGCAATTGGGGCATCTGCCTGATGCCATCATTACAACATCGTTCAGTCTGCTTGAAGGGGTCATTGAAGGTCTGCAAACCCATCCGGATGGTAATCAAGTCTATACAGACAGCCCGATTCAACTTGCGACGTTCGGTAACAGCCGGTTGCTTGACTTCCTGCCGCTGACCGTCAATTCCCTGCCCCAGCAATATGAACTGATTGCCGAGTCAGCATGGAAACTGGCCAAACAATCCATTGATCACCAATATCAGCCACAGCAAGTTGTCGTAAACAGAGTGTTAAGAAAACGCAACATTTTGTCCAACATCGAATATTGATAATGACAGCAAGGGCATTTATGATCGTGAACTCGATCACAGAGCGATTCCAATGGATGCTCTTTTTTCCAAAACGGGGCTGTCCACACACATAAAACAGTTCCGAATCACCCTCCCAACAAGGAATTGTATATGCCCTTTCGCTATGCCATTTTTGCGCTTCTGTTAGCGTTACTTGCAGGTTGTAACAGTGTCCCCAAGCAGGCTGATATTGAGACTGGTCGTCTCATGATTGCCGGTAAACTGATTCATACGGAATACAGTAGCGGACCATGGTGGAACTATCGGTTTCGGGTACGAAACCTTGAATCCGGTCAAACATACGCACTGCGTTATATTGTCAAACGCAATATGACACACATGCTCTCTCAGCCACTGGAACCAGGAAGCTATGAGCTTTATGACTGGGACGCATCAGCCAAGAAATACACAATCATTCATGACTATGACATCAGCGGTCACTTTGAAATCATGCCGGGTGCCATTACGCTTTACCCTGGCAAGGTGACAACCACTGTAGACAGCGATACCCAGTCATTTAATATGACAGCCATCGAAGATAGTGAACTCCAGCCCACCCTGGATGAAATTACTGCCAATTATCCAGAGTTAAACCTATGGAAGGTCTATTTGCTGGATCACCGCTGGCCAATCATGAATGTAGAGTAAAAAACATACTCTGACTTTCCGGCAACCTGATTTCAGGTTGCCATTCCCTCCCCCTTGCTTTCTGTCTCATAATACTTTTTCTCCAAGTATCGCCCGAAACAAAAATGCGCAGTACCATTGCCCTGTCATTTTTTTAGCCCAATAATACGGCCGGTTGATTACCCTACTCACTATCTACGCAAGGAATGTTTTACTAAGGAGGTTTTTCATGACCATATCCCATTTATATCCGTCCAGCCCTAAAGATATACCCGATGACCTGACCCGTCCCAGCAGCTCTTATCGACGCCAGGCATGGCTTGCAGTGCTGGGCCTGACAGTCTTTATGGCAGTTTATATCGGCCTTGCCCTATGCTTTGGCACCATTGCCTTTACCACGTTAATATACTTGGGGAACAGAGGTTTCGAACTGTTTCACTGTGTCATTCTGGGATGTTCGGGCCTACTGACACTGTTCATGGTGAAATCATTATTCAGCGTTCATAAAACTGCTGACCCCCAGGGTATAGAAATCACCGCCGAGCAACAGCCAGACTTATTTGCATTTATTCATTGCCTGGCTGACGAAATAGGCGCTCCCAGGCCACACCGGGTCTTTCTGACTCCCGAAGTCAATGCAGCCGTTTTTTATGATCTTTCCTTCAAAAACCTGCTGTTTCCATCCCGCAAGAACCTCATTATCGGCATGGGTCTGATCAATGTTCTGTCTTTAGGCGAACTCAAGGCAGTACTGGCCCATGAATTTGGTCACTTCGCACAACGTTCCATGCTGGTAGGTCGCTGGGTCTATATCGCCCAACAGATCATAGGGCATATGATCAACACCCGTGACTGGCTCGATAATCTGGTACGCTTTGTCAGCCGGATAGACATTCGAATTGCCTGGGTTGGCTGGTTATTGTCACTACTGCTCTGGTCAATCCGATCTCTGGCAGACAGCCTTTTTCGTCTCGTGGTCATCGCCGAACGGGCACTGAGCCGGGAAATGGAATTCAATGCAGATCTTGTCGCGGTTTCTGTCACTGGCAGTGATGCACTGATTCACGCCCTGCATAAACTTCAGGCAGCTGATCATGCCTGGAGTAGTGCGCTCAACATCATGCACTCCGAAGCGGGTAATGGAAAACGTCTTGACGATATCTTCGTCACCCAGCACAACATTATGGCCGCCATGCGCAATGTGCTGGATGATCCCGACTACGGAATCCCCTCTGCCCCGGATCAGCAAAATGAACCGGCCCGACATCGAATTTTCAGTCAGGAAATGGCCAGACCACCACAAATGTGGGCAACCCACCCTGCCAACCGAGATCGCGAAGACAACGCCAAAAACCGTTATATCTCCAGTACTATCGACCTTCGCTCCGCCTGGGAATTATTTCAACATCCCGAAACATTAAGAACAGACATTACAACGGGGTTTTATCAAGCGGACGCACTCAATGAACTGGAACCTCTCGCCGGGCAGGAAGCTGTCACCAAACGCTTCGAGCGCCAGTCATTAAACCCTCAATATCATGGTAACTATCTCAACCGGGAGGTCATGCGCAACTTCGCCTCGATTGAAGAACTGCTCCAGGCGGGTACTGTATCGGATGACGTAGTAGATTCATTACGCCAGTTGTTCCCCGCCTCTCTCAAACAACAACTGGCCGCCGCCCGTAATCTCGATACGGAAATTGAAACCTTTCAAGCCCTGGAGCGCGGTGACCTGAAGCCCTCTGGCGGTGTCATTCGATACCGGAATAAAGAAATAAACAAAGCGGAAATTCCACAGGTTCTGGAACAGCTCGCCCGGGAACGCGAACAGATTATCCAGGGACTGAAGCATCATGATGCCAGTTGCCACCGGACATATCTGAAACTGGCCCAGCAAAAAGGAACAGAGTGGCAGGATTACCTCCAGGGGCTACTGGAGCTATGGCACTGTTGCGAGCATCTGGCCGCCGTGGTGCGCAACGAACAAAATCTACTGGCCAATACCTGGGCAGTCATTACCGCTGATGGCCAGATCGGTCATTTCGAAAAGAAACGGATGTTAAAAGTTGCCACTGCTGTTCAAACCCGTATACGCGAAGTCTCTGACGTGATGTTGTTACTGCAGCTTACTGATCATGCACTGGAAGACCTGGGAGTGGAAAACTGGCAGGAACAATGTCCCCAACTTGGACTGGTGGATGTGGATGCAAAGAACTGGGGCGAATGGTGCCCAGCCGCTCATGAGCGCATGAATATCATGGCTGGGATTCTGGAATATCTGCGGAACCTGTTTCTCGAAGATCTGGTCTGCGCAGAACAGATGCTGGCTGAATCGCTGGAACATCCGGACACTCAGGCAGCCGCCCCGAGAGCGGGTAAAGCACCAACGCAGTATCCTGTACTGTTACCCGGTCAGGAACATCCTCTGCAATACAAACTGGATCTCTGGAATCGATTCCAGCTGGCTCATGGCCTGATACCTTCGCTGCTCCGTCTAGCCGTCACTTGCGCCATCATCGGCGGAACACTTTACTATGGTTGGATACTGATCTGACCATTTCAGCAGCGGCGCAAATGCCGCTGCGATACTGATCAGCCATTACTCTCATCTCTTTCAGGCCAGTATCGGAGCAACCGGTTACGATGAAACCGGTGATTCTGAACGGTACCTATGTCTTATTTCCAGTGTTTCGAAAATGCCCATCTGGCACAACAACATTACGCACGAGATGTCTGAAGTTAAGCCCACCTCGTATCCCCCCTTTATACGAGCAGCAACGGTTCGATAATTTTGAATTATGCTTTGGTAATTTCCATAAGCACTCAATTTAGTGAACAGTCACCGTAAACAGACCCTGGCCGTCGGCATCGTTATGTGCAGCTTCACGGAAGCGCTCCTTTTAATACCCGATAATGACTTGGCGCCACGCCAACGGATTTCTTGAACCGAGTGGAAAAATTAAATGCATCGGCATAGCCGATCCGGCTGGCGATTTCCTGAATGCTCCATTCGGTCTGCAGCAACAGCTGCTTGGCTTTTTCCATCCGCAGCCAGGTCAATTGCTGCATTGGTCCTCTGCCAAAAGCCTGCTGACATAAACGATGCAGATGGGGTACGGAGCAGTAGATTTTTTTCGCCAGCGCGTTCACCGTCCACGGATAATGCAACTGCTCATCCAAATGGGTATAAAACAGTTCCAGTTGACGTATACGTCTGTTCTCACGGTTTTCCAACAATGCGCTATTCAAATAACTGATGATCTGATTCAAAACGTTCTGCCGTGCCACCGCGGCTCCTTCAATCTCGTGATGAAGAATACTGAACAAATGATAGATAGGCACTGACTGAAAACATGGCCGGACTTCCTGCTCTGCATTATCAAACAGCGACCATTCCGGCATCGGGTTGAGCAGCATCCAACCCATATCCCAGGAGTCGGTGGAAATCTCAAAGCGATATGGCTGCCGGGCACGCAATATTGCAAGCGTGTTCGGACCGATGGTCTGGCGATCAGAAGCAGTTGTCAAAATACCTTCACCCCGCACAGTAAACAGCAAAGTATGAATATCGGGGTCCTTCCGAGCGACCACATACGGTGGCTTCAGGCGTGAAATACCAGCAATCTTGATTTCCTGGCTCTTGAGTTCAGGGATATCCTGCTGAGTCAGAAACGATTCCCGGCATTCCGGCCCAAGTGTTAAGATTTCTTCAAAATCCACCATACTCTCTCCTCTTACCAACAGCTTCAGCGACGATTCAGAAAACCTCGGTCATTTTATTGTAATGATATTTTTGCAAAGGTTATTGATATTTTAAAACATATTCTTATAGAAAAATCCCGGTAGTATACGCAGCATAATATCTCTTTCAGAAAGCTACTTCTGGCTTCCAGAGCATATTAACCCGTCATCATAATAAAAACTCATTTTCATATAGTGGATATTTGTGACCATGTTCCGATAACAGGTCGCGGATTATATTTTTCAGTGTGAGGAATACACATGTTTATTGTTGCACAATGGCGTGCCTATAGAGGTTTCTTTAGCCAATTGGTACAACTTGCGCTGCCAGTGGCCATACAGACCATGCTGGTATCGCTGTTAGGTATGATTGATATTTTCATGGTCGGCACGATCGGCAACGAAGCCGTTGCAGCCGTCGGCCTGGGCGGCAAGATTCACTTTGTGACGGTTGTCATCATGGCCAGTATGGCCACCGGATCGAGTGTACTGATTGCCCAATACTGGGGTACTAAAAATGTTCAGCGGGCCAAGTCCGTTGTTGCCCTGGCGCTAATGACCGGTATTGTCATGTTGACTGTTTTGACAGCACTGCTGCTGATCTTTGCCAACGACATTTTCCGTTTTTCCAATGATGACCCTGTCGTTGCCCAATTAGGGGTCGACTATATTCTTTGGAGTGCGCCGCTACTGTTACTGACCCATGCAATCATTATCTATGAGGGTGCCCTAAGATCATTGAATCAGACCGTACTGCCTCTGATTATGGCCGCCATCGCCATCGGTCTTAACGTACTGCTGAACTATGCTCTGATTGATGGTCACTTTGGGTTACCAGCCATGGGCGTTTCCGGTGCCGCACTGGCAACAGATATTGCCCGCACCATCCAGGTCATACTGATTTTTGGGTATTTGAAATTCAGCAAACACCCACTGCACCTGCATTTGGCGGATTATATAAAGTCTTTCGACCCATTGTTGATCAGAAAGTACTGGCGCCTTACCTGGCCTTTGATCGTGAATTTCAGTCTATGGGCTATCGGTTCATTTGGATATCACTGGATCGCAGGTCGTATGGGCACCACCCCACTGGCAGTCATCAGTCTGATTTCCCCGATCGAAGGCCTGTATCATTCCGTTTTCATGGGCATGAGCGCTGCCTGCTCCATCATGATCGGACAAAGTCTTGGACGTAGTGATTTTGACACGGCCACCAAGCTGGCAAAGTTTTTTGTAGTGGTCAATCCGACCCTGTCATTTATGCTGGGCGGAATTCTGATTTTGGCCAGAGGCGGAATCTTCGCTGGTTTTGATCATCTGGATGAAGCGACGCTGGCATTGGCTGATCATGTATTCATCATTATGGGACTGTTGTTCTGGGTGAAAGTTATGAACATGACACTGATCAACGGTATTCTGCGTGCCGGTGGAGATAACCGTTTCTGCCTGTTCAACGACATGCTCAGCATGTGGGTGCTCGGTCTGCCAATTACCGCCACCGCAGCTCTGATCTTCGGAGCACGTTACGAAATCGTTTATGCACTTATTATGGTTGAAGAGGTGAACAAAGCCATCTTCAGTTTCTGGCGCTATCGTAAGGGTCACTGGAAACGTAACCTGACTCTGGAAAATGAAGATTCTTCGGTAGAAGTGCCTGCCATTGCCTGATGTCATGCCTGCGAGCCGGTATTGGTACCGGCTCATAACTCCCCGCTCCCCCGCCAAAAACGCTTTTTAAGAACCATTTCACGACTCCGGCAATGCAACTGCCCGTATTTAGCCAAAGTGGTCTAAGCTGCAACTTCCACAACCCAGTGAAGGTGCCCTATGACAAACCTGCCTCCTGTACGCCGCATCGTGACCGGTCATAACGAACACGGTAAAGCGACAATCAGCAGTGACGGAACGACCACCACCGTCCTCCAGATCCCGGCCATACCGGGCATTGTGTTTCACGAAGTCTGGAATACTCAGCAGACACCAGCCATTATTGACAATAGCGATGATCCCACCGGCAAACCGGTAACCTTACAACCGGCATCGGGTGGCACCACGATTCGAGTGGTGGACATTCCTCCTGACAGCGTGCAAAACAACATCTCCGAGGAAGCCCTGACAGATGCATTTGCTGATCTCGGTGCCAGCCATGCCGCTGACACCCAAACAGATAAGCGCCATAAAATCATGCATCGGACAGAAACCATCGATTATGGAATTCTGTTATCGGGAGAACTTTGGTTGATGGTGGATGAAGGTGAGGTACTACTGAAACCCGGTGATATTGTGGTCCAGCGGGGAACCAATCATGCCTGGAGCAACCGGAGCGAAGAAACTGCCCGTATCGCATTTATTTTAATAGACGGTGAATTTGCCGAGGAAATTCGTTGAATCCAACAGCACCGGTTCCATTAGCCGGTGCTGTGGCACTGACTCACAGCCAGACTTAAAGAAACAATAAAGCCACTACCTCAGGCTCTGTTCAAACTTCAGTAAATACAGTAACGTCTGATCCGTCGGTTCCTGGCCATGCAGTTGCCCCCCCGGGATCTAGCCCAGATTGCTATGAACATATAATGGCCGACCACTTCTATTGTTTATTGTCCAAGGAAAACAATGAGACAAGCTGTTTACACCTTGTTATTTACCTCAGCTCTGCTATTCAGTGGGTATTCCCATGCTCTGTGTGCGGATAGCACCGAAACCGATATTAGCAAAGAGTACCGTCTGCTAACCGCCAACAAGCTGTCTATCAGTGGCGTGTTTTATCTGGAGCTGGTACAGGGTGATTCTTACAAACTGGAAGTCCTCACCAAACCCTCTGTCATGGAAGCGTTTAAATTCAGAACCAGTCGGGATCGTCTGACAATCACTCCCGGACGCTGTAAAAATGATCTTATTTCCTACCGGCTGACGGTAATCCACCTTGATGAAATGGACCTCCAGGGCAGTTTTACCATTAATACGCCATTACCACTGGAGACCAAAAATCTGGAACTCGATATCAGTGGTGATGTTCGCGGCCATATTCGAGCTAAAACCAGCCTGATTGATATCTCCACGACCGGAGATGTTTTGCTGGAAGTCAGCGGAGAAACCGATCATCTTCAACTGGCAGTGCTCGGTAATGGCAGTATCGATGCTGCTCGTTTAAAGGCGAGAACCGCGAATCTCAACATTTGGGGTAATGGTATTGAAACCGTGAATGTCTGGGAGTTCCTGAAGGTGCTCGCACGCGGCAGCACACTGGTGCAGTACTACGGTCATCCCTTGCTGGATCAGACTATTCGCAGCAACGCCTACATCCGCGCACTTGATGAGTAATAACGCCTGAAGCCAAAGCTTCAGGCAAGTTCTGCTCCACCTTGAGAAAACTGCAGCTCTGCCAAACGCTGATACAACGGCGACTGCTGTACCAACTGACCATGCTGCCCCTGGGCGACTACCCGCCCTTCATTCATCACTACGATACGATCAGCATTAATCACTGTTGCCAGCCGGTGTGCAATGATCAACGTAGTCCGGTTTTGCATCAGCACATCCAGCGCCTTTTGCACCTTATGTTCACTTTCTGCATCCAGTGCTGAGGTCGCTTCATCCAATAATAAAATCCGGGGATTGTTCAGAATCGCTCTGGCAATGACGATGCGTTGTTTTTGTCCACCACTGAGTCGAACACCATTCTCACCCAAATAACTGTGATATTGCTGCGGTAACTGACGAATAAATTCATCGGCATAAGCGGCTCTGGCAGCTGCATAGACTTCCTCATCACTGGCATCGGGTCGGCCATAACGGATATTGGTCATAACATCGGTACTGAACAAAACCGGCTGCTGCGGAACCAGAGCCATTTCCTGACGCAGTTGCTGTAAATTGAGTTCGCGGATATCCATATCATTCAACAGTACCTGCCCACGTTGGGGATCATAAAAACGCAGCAGAATTTCAAACAGTGTGGATTTCCCGGCGCCACTGGGTCCCACCAGGGCAACCGTTTCTCCGGCTCTGATGTTTAGCGTCAATTCATGCAACGCATGCCGGTCCGGTCGACTTGGATAGTTGAAAGTCACCTGATCAAGCTGCAAATGATAATCGGGGGCGGCGTTCATCTCTTTGACACGCTCAGGTGACTGAATCAGCGACTCAACAGCAAGTAACTCCAGTAGTCTTTCGATAGCACCGGCCGCACGCTGCAACTCCCCCATCACTTCAGATACTGATGCCACACCAAACGCCACCATAATGGCATAAAACACAAATGCCGCCAGATCACCTCCCGTCATCACTCCGGCCATGACATCACGCCCACCTACCCAGACCATCAGACAAATAGCCCCAAAAGCCAGTAGCAAGACAGTGGACATCATCACTGAACGCTGCCGTATCCGCTGCCTGGCGACATCGAAAGCCTCCCCGACCTCGGCTCCAAAGGCCTTTTTTTCATAGTCTTCACGGGCATAGCTTTGTACGGTTTTGATCTGCTGAATGATTTCGCCAGCATAAGCACCCACGTCAGCGACGGTATCCTGGCTTCGCCGTGCCAGCACTCTGACCCGTCGACCAATCACCAAAATAGGTATCAAAACCAATGGGACAGCCGCGAGCACAATCAGCGTCAATTTGAAATTGGTAATCATCAGCATGATCAATGCTCCAACCACCGTAATAACACTTCGCAACGCCCAGCTCAGACTGGAGCCGATGATCGACTGCAGTAGCGTGGTATCTGTCGTCAGCCTCGACGTGATTTCACCGGAACGGTTTTCCTCAAAATAACTGGGATGCAGGTGAACCAAATGATTGAACACGGCCTGGCGAATGTCAGCGACCACACGCTCTCCCAACCAGGTCACCAGATAAAAACGGACAAACGTTCCAGCCGCCATACACACCACCAGCACCATCATGAATAACAGAGTCTGATTAAGAGATTGCATAGACGCGGCCAAAAACCCTTTGTCTATGGCAATGCGAATTCCCTGCCCTAAGGTTAAAGTGATCGCAGAGGTAAACACCAGTGCGCACAAAGCCAACACCAGAATGGTTTTATAGCGAGAAACAAACGGCCAGATTTTCAACAACTGTAATAAACCGGCTCGCGATTGAGAGGGAGAATCGGACATGAAACGGGCACCTGTATGGGGAAGCTCAGTCAGCTTGGACTGTTGATATGGTGCCCAGGTTTAATCAGCACAAGTCCTGCTATTTAGGTACGAACCGCATTTCCGTGAATTCATGCTGTTTGATGGTGTTCGTATCCAGCCACTGATGCCGGAATTTACCATCAGCATACAATTGCGCCTGATCGCGATAATGAGCGTCCATCAGAATACCTGACTGCCCTGTCGGATTAATGCCCCAACTCACAGTTGGATCAGCGAAATCAATGATTCTCCGGGTTGAAGGTGCTGAGCGTACCTTAAAATGATCAGCCTGAAGATCGAACCCCAGATTATTGATGGTTTCGATACCTCCGTTAGCAGGAAACGGACCCACACTGAAAATCTTCGACAACAGAGGAACTTTGGATAACGCATGAGGATGTTCCAGAACCGCAACGTTATGCCATTGCCAGTCACTTAATTTGCTGCCATAAATCTCTGTCAACCGGGTAATGGCAGCCTTCCAGCCAATGGCCAGAATCTCGTCTTTAGTCTGCCGACCACTACGACTGCGATCATCCCACCAGGGAGACTCGGGATTATCCAGAATCCACCACAAAGAACGGTCTGCCAGAAAACTCTGGGTAAACAAACCATAAAACCCCGGTGTCAGGTCATCTTCAAAAATCTGTTGCTGCAACTGCTGACGCCAGAAATAATACAAAGACGGCGCAATAGCATCGGGATTATGCCGACCATCCCAGGCCATGAGGAATTGTGCCAGTTCAATTTCCCGGGCATTGAACAGTTCGGGCCGCCGGTTCAACAGTCGATCCATTTCCCGAACCAATGCCAGCCCGGTTTCGGATACGTCATCCAGTAACAACGCCTTCATGTCTTCCGAAGTATAGCGTCGGTTCGGCTGAAGAAATTTGACGATCCGAACAGCCCGGTCCCGGGGAGCAAAATAGCCCGGAACCAATTTCCCGGATACCGCCCCAGGCTGATTGTTGGCTGAATATACATAACCAACCTCAGGATTCACGGACTGGGGATTGCGATCGAACGCCTGATACCCAACCGGATCATCCTCACCACTGGCACCATCTAGGATCATTTTGCTGTTCACATGATCGGGCCTGATCGGCAACCGGGCAGCGGCAAACCAAGCGTAATCCCCATGTTCATTGCCATACATCAGATTCAATCCCGGCGCATGGATCAGACTGGCAGCTGCACGGGCTTTAGCAACCGTGTCAGCTCGCTGCAACTGATAAAATGCGGCAAACAGACCGTTACCGGGTTCCAGGAATTCCCAATCCATGGCAATACTGCCACCTGAGGGGTCCAAAGGCTGAAACACATTGCTAACGATAGGCCCATGACGACTGACTTTCACATCTAACTGCACATCAGCACCATCTTTGACCGAAATGACCTCTGGATAAATCTCATAATCCAACCACTGGTCCCGATAGCGATATTGGCCGGGATGATCGGCATCTTCGGTTTCGTAGTAAAAATCGATGTCATCATTTTCAAACATGGTCATTCCCCAGGCATAGGAACGGTTATGACCCAACAGAGGGAAAGCCAGACCTGCCAGGAAATGACCATAAATATCCAGACCTGCGGCCTGGAGTTGAGCCTCATACCAGGCAGATGGCTGACTGACACCGATATGGGGATCATTGACGAACAACACTTTGCCGGATGCACTCATACGCGGCCCAAGTACCCAACCATTGCTACCAATAAATGTACCGATGCCGGGAACCTGCACCAATCCCTGTTGCACTGATGCCAGTACATCCACCGGGATCACTTCTGTCTGAGCACCAGCAGAGATTGCCAGATCAGTCAGATAAGCATCTCCCAATTGCTGTGCGACATACTGAACAACCGGATCCTCATGGTTGGCCTGAGCAAACGACCAGCTCATATAACCGGTAATGGATGCCATATCCTCCAACGTGTAAGGCTGTGAAGGAATACCCAACAGATCAAACTCTATCGGCAACCGTCGTGCTTCGATGAACTGATTGACGCCGCGAACATAGGCATAGAGATTCTCAAGCATGTCCGGTTCCATAGTGTCTTGCATTTCCACCACCCAGCGTTCGGCATGTCGTTTCAGTCCCAATGTCCGAAACAAGCGATCAACTGGCACCAATGATGGTCCGAGTACTTCCGCGAGCCTTCCCTGAGACAAACGCTTTAGCAGCTCTATCTGGAACAATCGATCCTGTGCATGAAGATACCCCAGAGCCTGGTACGCATCCTGAGGTTTATCGGCTTTAATGTGAGGAATTCCCCAGCGGTCAAATACAACATCCACCGGACGGTTCAGGCCAGCTAAACCCACTGTTCCAGTTCGATCCGGTAATCGGCTATACAGTATCAATCCCAAAGCGAGAACAGCGACGACTATTAACGACAGTAATACAACTATAGTTTTTTTCAGCATTGTTATTATTCTTTTGATCAGCTAATCGGCGTATCAAGACAACATGATACACTCACAGTTAGTCCGACAATGGGTTATGAAAACAACATACAAAAAGACAACGCTTCAGGGACGCTCATTATATTGAGGCAAGTCATCATGAATATCCTCCCATTCAGCCTTTGAACCGACAAAAATGTGAGTCACAGGCTTAGTCGTAACAGGGGTATCCAATGTGCCGATACGCAAACGCAGTACATCCGGCATTTGCGGCCGCCGGCTGTAGAGAGGTGAACCGCATTTTTGGCAAAAAACACGAAATACACCGGGAGTGGATTCGTATTCTGCAACAGAGGAGTGATCATCAATGAAATGAAATTCAGATGTATTTACCGCAGCATTGGTAGCATAGGCTGTACCATTCGCCTTACGGCATTTTTGACAGTGACACATCATGATATCACCCAGTTCACCATCAATCTGATACTGAACAGAACCACATAAACAACTACCCTTTAGCATGTCAACCTCCTCAGTCTGGATTTCACCCATGTTTCACGAGCACAGCATAGCGCAAAACATGAAACAAAAAGAACCATTATTATTCTGCCCCGACTGGCAAAAAAAACTATCCGGATTGAGGATGAATATCCGCGAATTTATGACAACATATTCTGCTTTTATAAAACTATGCTACATCGGCCAGCACCAAAGGATTTCTTGGTTGACTGTCAGAACTTTCAACCTGCACGCGATAAAAAAGGCTTTTTTCCACCTAAGACAATCTGCAAAACAATATCTGGCAGAAAAACCAGTCGCCACAGATGCCGTCTGAAAGGCTGAACCGTTTCAGGCGCTGGCTAACTGAATTGCTTTGCTTTGGGTTGGGTTGGGTTGGGTTGGGTTGGGTTGGGTTGGGTTGGCCGAGACTGTCATTCCACAACTTATTCAGCAGTCACAATTCTCCAGCCAATTCAAAATCAACTCTGAAATACTTTATACCAGGGTGGCACCCCTCATATTTTCAGACAGCAAACACCTTAACAAATTATTCGAAATCAGATTCCGCACCGCGATCAGAAAACCAACATGAGTAAGGGTACAGTGATGATATAATGCTGCAGGGGAAGGGCACGTTGCCCTTCCCGGAGATTAACAATCAGTGCCCGGAACCCGTCAACTGAATAATGTTATTTGGAAACTCCCGGCTTTCAACTTCTTTAGCAAAGTCTTTGGCAACTTCTAGCACCGTTTTCGTGACATGTGCATACTGCTTGGAAAATGGCGGCCAGTAATCCCCCAAACCCAACGCATCATTGATCACCAACACCTGACCATCACAGTCCGGTCCAGCACCAATACCAATTACGGGAATCTCAAGCATGGCCGTAATCTGTCGGGCCAGATCATAGGGAATATGCTCCAGCACCAGCATAAATGCACCGGCATTCTGAATGGCCAACGCTTCATCTTTAATCCGCTGGGCGTCTGCATCCGTGCGCCCGACTCGGGCAAAACTCTTGGCAGTCTGAGGCGTCAGACCGGTGTGACCGATCACCGGAATACCATGTCGGGTCAACTCGGCAATAACATCCAATTTTGGTCCTTCCAGTTTGACACTGTCGGCGCCCGCAGCCATTAACCGCCGGGCACTGGCCAATGCAATTTCTGGATGACTATCGGTCATATAAGGCAGATCACCAATCACATGCGTATCGGGTGCTCCACGACGAACAGCCCCCACATGGTATTCCATGTGCTCGATCGTCACATGACGGGTGCTGTCAAATCCCATCTCCACCATGCCCACAGTATCTCCAACCAGCAGGATCGGAATACCTGCCTGTTCAAGGCTTCGGGCCACAGGGCAGGTATAAGCCGTCAACATCGCAATCGACTTTTCACCTTTCATCTCGACAAACGCTTGAGCTGTTATTTTCATGGTTTTATCTCCTGTCATATTGATTTATTAATCCGTCGGCAAATACTGCCGGACTAGACTAATAAGTGCGGTGACACAACCTACCGCCAATGAACCAGGTCCGATGCGAGTCGGACCAATGGCAATCAGTCCAAGAACATCGGGATGGCCTGAGATCATCCACACTGGCCATCTGCTAGAAATTCTACTATGGGTATTATGTTATTGGGAGTGTGACTGTCATAACTGCGCTGGCGATCATGGTGTTTGCACATTAACTGTCATACATTTTTTACAGCTGACGAAGATAGGAGGAAAAATCCTCCTCCAACCGATAGTCTGACCTTCATTCACATCAGACGGCGTTGAAAGAGCCGAACAATCAGGACGGATTGCTTTCTCTGGCAACATTTATTGTCTTGAATATATCGGCTTAGCAGATATTTTTAAGGGGTTCCTTAATTTAACAGTTTATAAAAATACACCGTTCCATCCAGGGTTCCTGCGGAACTCAAGGCAAACTGGGGAATTTGTCCCGCTTCAATATAATCAAGCTTACGATACAAATATGAGGCCGTATCGCCCACACGGGTATCCAGCACCAACAATTCACGCCCCAATTGCCGGGCCTGTTGTTCCATATGTCTCATTAACTGTTTGCCCACCCCCTTTCCTCGTTCACGGGTATGCACCATCAGCTTTTCCACCTCGGCCCGGTGTAAACCATTAGCTTTACCACACAAAGCCAGTTGCACCACCCCGGTCAGGTTCCCCTGTTCCATGGCCACATACATTTTTCGCTCTTGCGATGCAAGTTCCTGATTGACCTGACGCCAATAGGCCACTGCATCATCCTCAGCTAATGGCGCGATAAAACCAATGGATGCACCACTGGCAACCGTGTCAATCAATAACTCCACCAGTTGCCGTTCAAGACCAACTGTATTGACAACTTCAGAAAGCTCCATCGTGTTCCTCTGTTATAAAAAGTCTGTTCCGATTTTAAAATGTTTAAGCCAGCAATCAGATATGCCCGAATTTTCAGATTCTACCGGTTAATGACAGGCAAGTCGGACTGAGTTGATAAGTAGCATACAATTCCGGTTGTGAAAACACACCAAGAAACATCGAATACGGTTAAAAGCATCAACCGACAACCGACAACCGACAACCGACAACCATGAAAATTATTTCAATGCCAAGCCCCATCAAACACCTTTCGTGTACTTTATATATATAGCCAACGATTTGTTAAAATCACCTCTAGCCCAAATATCTCATCAAATCCAAAACATGAATAAGCTACCGGCAATTTTCGATACCCAATCTATTTTCGTGGGTGACTTCATTAAAAAATCGTCTGGATTGTTCGGATAGCCCGAGTTCCGAACACAACTCCCCCACCCCCCAGAGTTGATCCTTGTGCTGGGGCAGCACTCCTTGAACGTTATCCCGGCGCCAGGTTTCGAATCACTTCTGCGCCTTTCCATCCAGTGTGTAATACCGTTACGCCCAGTGCCGGGCGCTGCGTGCTCCTTCCAGCAAGCGACTGTTCTGACCCATACTGATGAGGTAATCCACCTGATCACCATGAAGGGGGTTATCCGTGGCGTCGAAGTCCAGAATCAGTTTCTTGGGAGGCGTCTTAAAGCTGTCGATAAATTGTTGTATCAGGACATCATGCCAAATGAATCAAATACCGTATCATGACGCAGTGTGCAATGGTCATTGAGATCTTCGTAGCCGGTGGCCAGGGCATAGATGCGTTGGCGTAGCATCGTCAGTTGAGTATCGTCACATCGCCCCTGAACACGGTTATCACACAAAACACGATCTATGGCCGTTGTTAACCTCAGTCGTTTATCAATTTCTCTGAGCAACCACATTCCGAGATCGGAAGAGATTTCACCTCCGTTAAAATTCACGTCGACTTTGCGGTGTTTGACGGATGGAAAAGAGAAAGAAGTTTGGTCACATTCTGTCATCGCGGAACCGATCTTATTTTGTGTGTTAGCGCCTATAACATAAGGTTAAAGCAGTTCCGTAGTCCTGTTTTGATGAAATATTCGGGTTAGCCTGATGTGTTTGTATATTAGCATTCAATCTCAAATATGAATGTCGCAATCTTCCAACAAATGCTTACCCTTTAGTGATAGCTTTAACACTAAAAATCATCCTTATTTTTCTTGAGTATGAAAGATAAAAACTTATATTTAGATTACACTTTTAAAGTCTCCCCATTAGCTTGTTTCACCCCCCAATGACTGATATCGCTGCACCCAAGATACGAACCAAAAAACAACTAAGAAAGACCCTGAATATCTCGCAAAAAGAAGCCGTGGCCTCTGCCGCCATGACCGCTACCAGCGACAATTTTCTCAATCCTCTGGCCATTTTTTTTCAAGCCAATGCTTTGCAAATGTCCTGGCTGACGGCTTTTCCGCAACTAATTGGCGCATTATCACAGTTATTATCAGTCTGGTTAGGTTCGGTACTGCCGCGCAGACCTCTGGTATATGTTACGGCTTTTATTCAGACAGCCGTGGTTATGATGATTGCGGCTCTGGCATTGATCAACCCCAGTACGGCAATGTACTGGCTGCTGATGCTTGCCATTCTGTACCATAGCAGCACCAACATCATTCAGCCTCACTGGCGGGCCTGGATGGGACAACTAGTACCCGCTCGCAGACGGGGTACCTTTTTTGCCGCCCGTACCCGGTTGACCATGGCAACCTCTGTTCTGATTTTTCTCGGTGGTGGTGCTTTTTTGTCACTGAGTGAAAAATCCGGGCTCTCCTGGCTCGGCTTTGCCGCATTGTTCGCGATTGCCGGTATTGGCCGTTTTTGCTCGTCCCGTTATCTGTATTTAATGCATGACCCTGCCGCCAAGCTCATAAAATCACCCACCATTGTCAGTGGAACCTTCAAGCAAATGCTGAGTTCCATGCAGGATAAGGATTTTCGCAACTACTCATTTTTCATCGCTGGCATGCAAGGGATGGTCGCGATTTCAGCGCCTTATTTTTCTGTGTATATGTTGAGGGATCTGCAATTCAGTTATTTCGATTTTGCCATCAACAGTATCGTCTCGATTCTGACTCAGTTCATCACCCTGAAGTTCTGGGGCAAAGTCAGCGACCGTTTTGGAAATCATTTGGTTATCACAATCACAAGTATGATGATCATGATGCTACCGCTACTATGGTTGGGATCACCTTCGAAACTATACCTGATTGGTGTGCAGATCATGGCTGGTCTGGGCTGGAGTGGATTCACACTCTCTACAGCCAACTATTTGTACGATATTCGCCCGCACCGAAGCAATTTTGCCACTTATGCAGCGGTCCAGTCTGCCATTGCAGCAACATTGGTCTTCTGTGGAGCTTTACTGGGAGGCTGGGTGGCTGAACTGTCTGCTAACTCTACTTATCTGCAAGAACACCTGCGAAGTACACTGTTAATGGTATTCTGTGCCAGCTCACTCATGCGAGTTCTGGTCGTGATCTGGTTTTTACCAAAGCTCGCCGAGCCCAAAATCCGCCATCGCCCTGAGGTATTGCAGCTGGTGCTCAGGGTTTCACGATTTAATGCCATCTCTGGAATGGTTATGGATTGGTTAACCGTTACTTCCAAGAAAAAGGATCAGAAAAAGAATAACAAATAATCAACGCTTCAACGTTATCTGCAGTCAGAGAGAAGTCAAAAAAGCTTCTCCCTGGCATAGTGCCGAAAAAACACTCCGTTTAATTCGCATCACCCCAGACAGCAAACTCATTACCACCGGGCTCGATAAAGTGAAAACGCCGACCACCTGGAAAACTGAAAATTTCTCTAACGATTGTACCACCGGCTGCACGGACCTTTTCCTCACTCTGCTCAAGCTGATGACTGAACAATACAATCAAGGCCGCTCCCTGACTGGTCAGAGAACATTGATCTGACTTAAAAAAGCCACCATCCAACCCCTGGTTCGAAAAGGCGCTATAATCCGGACCATAATCCGTAAACTCCCAACCAAACGCCTGATGAAAAAAAGACTTGGTTGCCGTTAGGTCACGGGAGGGAAATTCCACATAGTTTATTTTTTCGTTCTCGCTCACAACGATATCTCCATTTATAGGCTAAGTGATACTTCACACCAATACTGTACATCTTTATCATGATAAAGCTACCGCACATCAACGAAGTCGCAATAACACTGTTTAAATAGATTTTAGGTATCGTGTGTCACCGCATGACTAATGGTGGTGCTGATATACCTGACATCGCAGAACGACGTTTTAAGCAAACCTAGTAAAAACAGAATCTTTGGTGGTATCTGGTTAAAAATCCCTTTATATCTACTTATCACCTGGCGCTTCATAAAGTTGGCAACCCTAGGGAACCTCTGAAAAATGCGATGTTTAACGACACTCAATAAAAACCCGGCTTGTGGGTACATATGCCGTTTTTATTGAGTGATAGCGGGTCCTACTCATCACCGGCGCTGACATATTTGCGCCAGTTATGCTGCTCTTTAAAACCCAGCACTTCACGGATTTTACGGTTTGAGAACAATGCCTCATGCTCTCCCATTTCCCGAGTAAAGGGAACATCAGGAAAAAACCGTTCTGCTAACTCTTTAGTAGGAATAATTGCGCCATTGTGATCGTTACCAGCATTAAAAATCTGGAAACCCAGACCATCTTTTTTTAAGCATAAATCCACAATTTGCCCCAGGTCACGGGCATCAATATAACAAAAAGCATTCCTACGACGCACTTCTGGATGTTTGAAATAATTCGGAAACCGTTCAGCGTATTCATGAGGCTCAATGACATTGCCAATACGAAGCGCATAAATATCAAAGCCGGAACGACGCTGAAAACTACGAGCAGTTTTCTCATTAACCACCTTGGATAGTCCGTAACTATCCATGGGGTCAACATCATAATCTTCCTCTAATGGCAATGTATGAGGGTTGGTTTTGCCATCAGAAAAACAGATACCATAAGTCGTCTCTGACGAAGCAATAACCACCTTTTTGATACCAAGCTTAACGGCCGCTTCGATCACATTGTAGGTCCCCATGGTATTAACCCTAAACGTTTCATTATCAGGGTTAATTAAAATACGAGGGATGGCGGCAAAATGCACTACAGCATCAAATGTTGGCACACCGTTACCAGGCTCCAGCTCGTCAAAACCGGCATAAGAACTCAAAGCATTAAACACTTGTCCGGAATCAGTGATATCAGCAATTAAATTATCCACACCGGGGTAATCCAAAGCCACCAAATCGACATTTAATACTCGATAGCCCTGCTCAAGTAGATACGCAACGACATACTTTCCCGCCTTACCTGATCCACCTGTAAATAATATTCGCTTGGAGTTCATATGATTACCTCTGTCAAATTGACTTCTTTACAACAGAATTATAATCACCTTTTGTTAGGCCCTGTCGACACAATATTTACTCAGCCCAGGTTTATAAAGAAATCAAACACATCCCCCCAAACTATCGAGTGCCTATTATCAATATAACGAGTTGACAAAAATTTAAATGGACACCCACTTGAATGAATAAAGACCTCCACTTTTCAAAGTTAAGATAAATTAACAGGACACCCACCCGTTCATCAGTACAACTAAGTTGACAAAAATTTAAAAAGACACCCACTCTTTCAAAACATACGTATCAAATCCTTGCTTCAAGTTTTCCCAACTGGCATTATTCAACACTGTATATATATCAGGATAAAGCCATGGCCCGATCAAGGAAGTCGCAGATATCACTCCATGCCACCCCGTACTATCATTGTACCTCCCGCTGCGTTCGACGGGCCTTTCTCTGCGGCTTCGATCCTCTCACTCAAACCAGTTACGAACACCGCCGCCAGT
>NZ_JBNKSF010000047.1:0-40032 GCF_050297175.1 Gynuella sp.
AGAGCAGATCGGCCGAAAGGTCACCTCTGCGCCGCTTGGGTTGATTGTGCATGACCTTGAAGATGTGAATAACCGGCTGATTCAGGGTCATTATTTCTTTAAGGATATCCGGGAGGAAGGCATTGAGTTGTTTGCAGCAACTCCCAGGCCGCTGGCACTACCTGGAAATTTAACCGACGCAGAACAACGCGAGATTGCGCAGAAGCATTATGATCAGTGGCACGCAAACGCAAATGCCAGCATCAAGGTTTTCCAATATACCTTTAAGGAACTGATGATAAATGAAGCAGCCTTCAATCTGCATCAAGCCACCGAACGCCTCTATTCCTGCGTACTACTCACCTGCTCCAACTACCTGCCCAAAACCCACAATATCGAAAAGCTCCAACATTTTTGCATACAGATTGATTCCGACTTTACCGGCATTTTTCCGCTCGACAGTAAATTTCATCGGCGCTGTTTCCGCCGCCTGCAACGAGCTTATGTTGAAGCGCGTTATTCGGAACATTACGAAATTACAGAGGAAGAATTGAAGTATCTGGAACCGGAAGTGATCAAGCTGAAAGTGCTGGTGGAAAGAATTTGTCAGGCCAGACTGGTTTGAATTGTATTCGTCTCGATTTGTCAGTGATTTCCTATTTTCCTTACTCCTCTCTCAGTAAATCTGCATCCAGAAATTCGGAATATTTTTTTGGAATTGTTCCATTAAAGCTCGTAGCATAAATCGAAGCTCAGTCTATGAAGTGCTTGGCTTTACGGTACAGCGTAGGTGCGTCCGCCAACAGCCACTTGTTACGTTGCACTGGCATGTGCCTGATGATTGAAAAATAACACCAAGTTTCGTGCCGTTGTTACCTTGCCGTAGTATGGATTACTTTTGTAGCCCTCAAGACTTCGGCGAGTTCGTTGCGCAATTTCCTCAACTAAATCCAGATCGAGATCATCTTCATCAAGCATCAATGTGTCGAACAGATCATCAAAAGCCTTTATTGGTACATGTTGCTTAGTCGGAAGCGCGGCTTGAAGCTGCTCATAAACTGCTCGGATAATCCAAGTGTCTACGACCTTTGGATCAAGTTCTCTGGCAAATTCACAGATAGATAAACCACTGCGCTCTTTGCACAAATCTTGGAAATGTTTCTCTACTTTAGGCTGATCTATTGCACTCCAAGCTATTACTAATATGGCTATTCCTGCAAACACTAGCAAATACCAAGGCTGAAAAATAACGACTGCCAGTGCTATGACGAAAAAGATAATCAGTGCAGGCTTGCCTTTCTAGGCTCGTACTTGGGCATGAACCGTGATGCTTGCTTCATACTTCACCTCGCAACGTAACGCTTCCGTTTGCGGTTGGTTGGCGCGGAGCAGAAACCAATCCGAAACACGGTTTTGTTAGTTTTAGTCCACCCACACCGCAGGCTCTAAAAATTTACAGTAACGAACCGTTGATCCTGCATCCAATATACTACCTTCTCTTTCCCTATGAGCTTCAACTCGGAGAAAATAGCCTTCCAGTATTTGGAGCACGTTTAGACGAGCAATATCTTTTAGAAAATCTGATTCTAAATCAATATCATCAGTCACTATTGCCGTTAATTGCTTTAGTGCCCAAAGAGCCGACTCATCATCAAAAGCCTCTTCAGTCATCCAATGATCTAGTTCAACTTTTACATCTAGATCAGGGCAAAGCTCTTCCGAATACAAGTTCGAAGAAATAAGTAACGCTGATATTAGGATAAGCTTCTTCACATTCACCTTCAAAAACTAACAGCTCTACATCCACGGACAAAATATCCAGAAGACGCTTTTTCCTGAGCCGCCAAACTCACTCAGTCCCATCAAATCCCATCAACATAGGCACACTGCCCATTTCTGTCAATTTCGCTCGCTGGGTATTCGGTCTGGAGACGCTGTATCCAGAAAAATCGGTCGCCTGCGGAATGCCGACGAAGCAGAGGTGGACGGAGAGGTGTCTGAGATCAAACAGAAATTCAAGGGTCTCGATGATGATCGAGGGCCTGCGTTGGCGGGCAGGCCTGTCAGTCAATCAAATTTGAAAAGAGAGGGTAACGACAGCGCGTACTCCCAACGCAGGCCAATACTGGAGATCTGGTAAAACGTTCCATGGGCATACTGTAACTTGGTATCCAGCACATGATAGAACGCCGCCAGTTGTATACGGGGGCTGAATTCATAGCCAACGGCCAATGCGTAACCGCTGCCTTCCCGACTGTCCGCACCTCTGACGGCGCTAACCTTATCGGCACTGAAATTCAGTGACTCATGGTGGATCGCGATTTCCGCGTACGGTGACGGTGCCATATCATTCCAATATAGCCGGTAACCAGGCCCCCAGTAACTGTAATGCTTGGCCAGCCCGATAGTTCCCTGATCGAAAAAAGCCTGCCCCATATTCCAAAACACCAGATTATGCGCATTAATAACCATACCGAGCTTGAGCTCATAAACCGGCCCAGGAAACAGATCCAGATTCTCATTTTCTGAGGCATCGCCAGAGCGCATTGTTACCAGCGGTTGATCGTAATCCGCGTCACCGCGATGTACCGCCAAACCTGCAGCGAATGACAGATATCCCCCTTCTCGGTCCGCTGCCACACCATATGGCACAGCCAGGACAATCAGCAAAAGCACCAGTTTATTCACCATGTGCTACTTGCCTCCAAAGAGTTGTCTTGATAACAGCTTGAATTCGATTTGAATCCCATAGCTGTTCACATCATAGTAAGTGCCGATACGCTTCACTGGAATTATCAGCAATAGGTTTTCATCTGTGTCCGTAGACAGGTGGTTATAAAAAATCCCCAGATCCAGATTTTGATTTACTTCATATCCAAGGTTCAGGGAATAAGCCCCCCAGGACTCGGAGTTGTCCTGACTGGCATCAGACTCGGCATAGTTAATATCGCCTTTGCCAATACTGAAACCCAGGTAGCCCGACCCCGTTTGCGGGGAAATATAATAGCGATAGCCAAGACTATTGAGCCGCAGGCGATGATCAACATCCGTTTCTCCTTCGCCAAAATTAAACTGCGACCATGACAGATACAGCAGATGCCTGGCCCCCAGGTGGGTTCCAACACGGAACTCGTAGCCTGGTCCACTGGATAGATTCATGCTATCTGAGCGCGTTAATATCGTATCCTCAAAGACACAGTCAAAATCACACGGATCGACTGTCGCATAAGTAACAGCCGTGCCGGAATGACCGGAATAATTCAACGCTGCAGACACATAGAAAGTCCCACGTTCAGCAGCGTTCGCCAGTACCGACAACATCAATAATCCCAGAACCAGCGAATATTTTTTGATCTCAGACACCTAAATATCTCTCCTTTTTATGACAATGTTCCCAACGCTGATGCCTATTATTCGTGGCCCATAGAGGCGACTTTGTCAGGACAGCGGGTTGTAGGCAAAGTGTTTTATTTAACCGCTTTCGCCAGCAGGCGATCCAGTTGATTGGCAAATTCCTGCCGGTCCTGAAGGTTCAGTGGCGGCGGACCACCGTGTTGTGGTACACCACTGGCGCGCATGGTATCCATAAAGTCACGCATGTTCAGACGGGCACCGATGGTATTGGCGGTGAATCGTTCACCCCTCGGGCTCAGAGCATGGGCTCCTTTTTCCAGCACCTCTGCAGCCAGAGGGATGTCCGAGGTAATCACCAGATCGTTCGGCTCGGCCCTGCGGACAATTTCGTTATCGGCAATATCGAAACCTTTTTCCACCTGCAGACTGCGAATATGAGGTACCGATGGCGTCGCCACCGGTTGATTGGCCACAAAAGTCAGAGCCAGTCCGGTGCGCATGGATGCCTTGATCAGCACTTCCTTGATAACCTTCGGAACCGCATCAGCATCTACCCAAATATGCATGATATCTCCTTCTGTTTGGCTACTCGTTCGAGCATCACAGGGTTTTCAATAGTTCGCGCAGCAAGGTCCAGAATGGTTCGACGGTTGCAATATTCAGTCGTTCGGTCGGCGAATGCGCGCCCTTGATGGTCGGACCAAAACTAAGCATATCGACGTCCGGTTTTTTGCTCTTGATAATACCGCATTCGAGGCCAGCATGGATTGCTTTGGTCGCAGGTTCTGCACCAAATATTTCCTGATACACCTGTTTTCCGTGTAACAGTAAGCCACTCTCGAAATCCGGCTGCCAACCGGGATAGTCCAGCAGGGTTTTGGGCTGCAGAGAAAACAATTCCGCCAGCGCCATATAATGATCCACCAGTGTTTCGGCTTCTTTGGCATTAAAAAAGCGCATACTCACATCCATTGACCATTGGCCCTGATCCAGACTGACTTTGGCCAGGTTGGCACTCAGATCCACCAGATCGGCGGGTTGCTGCAGGTTATAACTCTGGGCCCCATGGGGAAACAGCTGCAATGCCTGAATGAACAGCTTCTGCGCAGGTGCTGTCAATACCGCTTCCGGCATCTCGGTCGCGCTCAATGTCAGGGTAAGATGGTGATCCGTATCAGGCAGATAGCTCAGCCATTGCCGGCTCAACTGTTGACTCAATTGCTCCAGCTGCGGAAGCAGTGATTGCGGTGCAGTTATGACCAGCTGCCCTTCCCTGGAAATCACATTGTGCGCCACACCACTACGGTAAGCTGCCAGACGGACATCTGAGGATTGCACCCGATGTAGCCACTGGGCCAAGAGTTTATTGGCATTGCCCAGCTGATGATGGATCTGAATACCGGAATGACCACCGGTCAGACCTTTCAATTCCAGTTGCAAGCCAACGTGATCCGCTGGAACTGCTTCTGTGTCCAGGGTTCGTTCCAAACGCCATCCCTTGCCACCGGCGCAGCCAATGAAAAACTCACCCCAGTCCTCGGTATCCAGATTCAGCAATCGGGTACCTGACAATAATGTCGCGTCCAATCCACTGGCCCCAAAAAGTCCGGTTTCCTCTTCGACGGTGAACAGCAGTTCCAGCGCCGGGTGCTGTACTTCCGGATCGGTCATCACCGCCAGTGCTGCCGCACAGCCGATACCATTGTCAGCACCCAGGGTGGTGCGATCTGCGGTCAACCAGCCATCAGTGATCTGCAATTGCAGCGGATCAGTGGCAAAATCGTGTGTCTTGTCGTCGGTCTTCACTGTGACCATATCAAGGTGATTCTGAATGATGACAGTCGGCCTGGATTCAAAACCGGCGCTGGCGGGCACATAGATGACCAGATTACCGGCGCTGTCCATCCGGGTTTCCAGACCACGCTCCTTTGCCAGCGACAGACAGTATTGACGAACCTGCTGTTCCTGACCGGAAGCTCTTGGAATTTGACTGAACTGATAAAAATGCTCAAACAGATGTGCCGGAGAGGCGGGAAAATGATCAGGCTTCATAACAATCTCTGTAACGGATTAACCGCGCCATTGTAACTGACCGGCTACGGGATACCAGTGACGAGATGTGCCACTGGTATCGGGAATGCATCAGGCTCTGGGTTCGACGGCCGACCAACGAATCAGATCATCGTATTTCGGCTGCCGGGCCAGCATCTGGACCATCGCGTTGTATGGCATAGGTATACCGGTCAGAAATCCCTGTACGTGGTCACAGTGCATCTGCTTCAGCAGATCCAGTTGCTGGGTACTCTCCACGCCTTCGGCCACCACCGTCAGACTCAGATCATGCGCCAGATTAATCAAAGAGCGGACTAAATGACGGGAATTTTCCTTTTCCAGCATCTGACGAATAAAGGAACGATCAATTTTGATCGTGGAGATCGGAAAGCTATGAATGTGAGTCAGGGAAGAAAAGCCGGTACCAAAATCATCCAGCGCAATACTGACACCCTGATTATGAATATCCGTCAATACCGCCTGGGCGGTTTCCAGGTTTTCCATCACTGATGTTTCGGTCAGTTCCAGTTGAATACAATGAGGATCAATCTCCAGACGCGAAATCATCGAACTCAGTTTTTTATAAAACTCCCGATCACGCAATTGGATAAAACTCAGATTAACGGCAATTTGCGGTGGTCTCAATCCCTGAACCTGCATCTGGGCAACAGCCTCGCAGGACTTTAGCAGAATCCACAAACCCAGCGACTGGATGAATCCAGTATGTTCCGCCCGGGGAATAAATTCACCGGGTGGAATCTGCCCATATTTTGGATGATTCCACCGGACCAGTGCCTCCAGGCCACTGACATGGCCAGCATGCAGATCAAACTTGGGTTGAAAGTACAATTCAAACTGTTGCTTGGCCAACCCTTCTACCATTTCGGTATCCAGGGTCAGATCTGGCAAGCGGGTCAGCCCCTGACCAAATGCCAGTACCCGGCGCTGCCCGGTCTTGGCCTGCTTGACGGTATCCAGCACATAACGAATCAGGGTATTGGCGTCGACATCGGTCTGCGGATAAATCAGGTAACCAATACAACTCTGCAACACACACTCCTGATCCTGCACCGCAAACGGCATGGCAATGGATTCCTGCAACCATAATAACAGTGCATTCAGGCGGACCCGGTCTTTCATATCCGGCACCGTAATCAGAAACTGATCACCGGCCATACGACTGATGAAAGCATTGTCCGGTATGACACTGAACAGCCGTTCAGCGACCTGACCCAGCATGTGATCACCCTGGCGATAACCAAACACCTCATTGATATAACCAAATTCGCGTATATCCACACAAATCAATGCCACTGATCTGCCGCTGATGAGCACACTATTGCAGCTCATTTGCAACCGATCCAAAAACTCCGGCAATAACAGCAAGTTGCCGTTTTTAGGCGGATGTTGTAAGGGTTGGATCCGGGTCAGCAGCATCTGTACAAACGGAAGATCAAGCTGGGCCGTCAACAAAAATCCGCCTGCACCACAATCAAGTACCTGTTGTGCCGTGCGAATATCCGCTACCAATGCAATCCAGGGTATATCATTCTTTAACAGGGCCTTACTCGGGTGTTCACAAATAAGCAGTTCACAATCCGCTGACACCGTCTCATCCGGCATCAGCCACTGAACATCTACTGCCAAGGCCATAAAACTCTCTTGCAACTTCTGTCTGACATCCTCATTGCGAGACAGAACAGCAACTCGTTGAGGAAGAACTGGCACTCAAGATATCCTAATAACGAAATGTTGTTTAATGTTAGGAAAGCTTCAAAACATGATCAGTTTTTCAGCAGTTTCCTTAGGTATAGCTCATAAAATGAACTACTGATGAATCACTATACAGAAAATCGGCCATTAATTTCCGCTAAAATTAATCTGCCAGACACATTTAGAAGACACATTGCAAAAGTAGCACTGTTTTTAGCCTTCTAAACTCTTAAAATTCGCAATCCTTTTAACCCGCAGGGACTTCCCATTGAGCAGACTGAACAGCCGACAACAAGAAGCCGTCCATTTTATTGGCGGTCCGTTACTGGTGCTGGCCGGTGCTGGCAGCGGTAAAACCAGCGTTATAACACAGAAAATTGCCTACTTAATCAGCGAGTGCGGCATCAAGGCTCATCACATTGCAGCAGTCACCTTCACCAACAAAGCAGCGAGGGAGATGAAGCAACGGGTCAGCAAGCTGTTAAAAGGCAAAAGTACACGTGGTCTGATCGTCTCAACCTTCCACAACCTGGGTTTGAACATCCTGCGCAAAGACGGCGCTGCGATTGGCATCAAAAACGGCTTCACCCTGTTCGATCAGCAGGACTCCCTGGCCATCATCAAAAATATCATTGCCACCGATTATCCCAATGAGATGGATCAGGCAGACTTCTTTCAGCACCTGATCAGTAACTGGAAAAATGATCTGATCAGCCCAGCACAGGCAAAGTCTTACGCCACCGAAGAAAATGTCGTCATGGCCGCCGAGGTGTATGAAGCCTACTGTCGGATGCTGGGAGCATACAACGCCACCGACTTTGATGATCTGATCCGCCTGCCGGCACTATTGTTTCAGCAACATCCGGATATTCTGCACAAATGGCAAAACCGTATCCGTTACCTGCTGGTGGACGAATACCAGGACACCAACACCAGCCAGTATCTGCTGGTAAAATACCTGGTCGCCGGACGTGCTGACTTTACCGTGGTGGGTGACGACGACCAGTCCATTTATGCCTGGCGCGGTGCCCGACCGGAAAACCTGGTACAGCTGCAAACTGACTTCCCCAGTCTGAAGGTGGTCAAACTGGAACAGAACTATCGTTCAACCAGTCGTATTCTGAAAGCCGCCAACACCGTCATCGACAATAACCCGCACGTCTTTACCAAAACCCTGTGGAGTGAAATGGGCTATGGCGATCCGATCCGAATTTTCCGCTGCGCCAACGATGAGGCGGAATGCGAACGGGTTGCCAGCGAGATAGTGGCTGCTCACTTGCAGAAGAAAATTCCGTATCAGGATTTCGCCGTGCTGTATCGCGGTAATCACCAGAGCCGGATTCTGGAGATCAAACTCCAGGCCAATCAGATCCCGTATACCGTCAATGGCGGTACCTCGTTTTTCTCGCGCGCAGAAATCAAGGACGTCATGGGTTATCTTCGCCTGCTTATCAACCCCGATGACGACGCCGCCTTTCTTCGTATCATCAACACCCCCAGACGGGAAATTGGGCCGGCCACCCTGGAAAAACTCAACGATTACGCTGCCGGACGCGGTACCAGTCTGTTCAAAGCCTGCTCCGAAATGGGCCTGCGACTGCACCTGCCGGAAAAAGCGGCCGACAAACTGGTACAGTTCGTCCGCTGGATGGAAGATACGGCCGAAAAAGTCTATCGCCATGAAGCCCCTGCCCAGATTCTGCGGGAAATGCTTGCGGATATTGAATACGAATTCTGGCTGCGCCAGGACAGCGGCTCAGCCGGAATGGCCGAGCGCCGTTGGTCCAACGTGAATCAGCTGATTGATTCCATTACCAACATGCTGGAAAAAGAAGACCCAGAGACGGATGAAAAAATTGCCATCGAAGATGCAATTGCCAAATTGATTCTACGCGACCTCATGGAACGCCAGGAAGAGGAAGGCCAGCTCGACTCCGTTCAACTCATGACCCTGCATGCTTCTAAGGGTCTGGAGTTTCCGCACGTGTACATGATCGGCCTGGAAGAAGAACTGCTGCCTCACCGCAACAGCATCGAAAGCGGGGATATCGAAGAAGAACGGCGACTGATGTACGTGGGCATTACCCGGGCGCAGAAAACCCTGACTCTCACTTACGCGGCCAAACGCAAACAGTTCGGTGAAATTATCGACTGCGTCTCCAGCCGTTTCCTGGACGAGCTGCCTCCTGATGACCTCGAGTGGCACGGCCGTGACGGCGCGATTTCTGCTGAGCAGAACAGAGCCCAGGGACTGGCGGCGCTGCAAAGTCTGAGCAGTCTATTAGACGACTAACGGGAAATCTGCGCTAAACTATTAACCAGTGTTGGACCTGTGGTCCAGGGTCATGCATCCAGGTTGACCTGGCATATTTAATGACCGGTTAGTATCAAGCATTCAGAGCAATTGCCGATAGAGATATCAGGCCCAGGCACGAGACCGCCACCATGTTAAACGATTTCTCAGCACTGTATAAAAACCAGCAGTTGGAAGAAATTCATACCGACAAAGTACTGGCCAAGCACTACATTGGAGATCGTATCGTCATAAACGGTGAGAGCTATACTGTGACCGGAAACTACCCAAGACACGGCTACCTGTTTGGCATGCCCAACAAAATCAGCCGAGGTCAGCGCAGTGTCAAAATTGTCTACGGTGAGCCAGTCAAATAATGGCAGGGAAGATGGCCGTCAGTGACGGCGGACAGAAAGCACAGTGAGCGCGCCTTCAGCGTTTGAAGAGGTTCCAGCCCGAACTGGAACCGGCAACCAGACAGTTATTCTGCCTTGGAAATCATATATTCAATAACACCCTTAATATCATCATCGGAACATGCACCACAGGTTCCTCTGGCCGGCATGGCATTGAAACCATTCAGAGCGTGTTGCAACAAAGTATCTTCACCCTGTGCAATCCGTGGTGCCCAGGCAGCCTTGTCACCCAGTTTCGGCGCACCTGCAGCACCCGTACCGTGACAGGCAAAACAGGTAGACTGAAAAATCTGCTCAGGCGTCTTGGCCTCATCAGCCGAAGCAGTTGCTGCCGCTGCAGACGCACAGTCATCTCCCTGCACACACACTTTGGCAACCGGCTTGATCCGATCAATCAATGCCTGCTCAGCATCACTGGTTGCCGCCTGAATTAGACTTGCCAAAATTGCCGTAACCACCAACAGCATGATTTTTCTAACCATCTCATCCTCTCTCGTTCGGGGAAAACCGACCGGCGTCACCGGCTCTGGAAAATAAAAGTGCGCAGAGTATACCGGCAACCTCTCACGACTGAAACACAGACCAACACCGACTTTAGGGTTTTTTTACCCCATCCAAGTCCATGAAAAAGTCCCCAAACCACCAAAACCCCGAATATAAGTCACTGAAATAAAATGCCTTATGGACATCAACCACACAATCGCTACAATACGCCCCCTCGATCACCTGCAAACGATCGAGACACCCACCCCTAGCTCAGCCGGTGGAACGACTGGACCGAACACTCACTCGATTCAGCACATAAAAAGACTGAGACCGTCAACGAACCGACGTTAAACTGTTCAACATTACCCGCCCGTAGCTCAGCTGGATAGAGCGCTGCCCTCCGGAGGCAGAGGTCTGAGGTTCGAATCCTCTCGGGCGGGCCATATACCAAAGAACCCGCTTTTAGCGGGTTTTTTGGTATATGGACTGCCTGAGTCGGACGAGACGCTCAGTCAGGTTCGACAAAACGCAGGAGCGTTTTGGACCGCACAGCGCCGCAACGCGGACGAGTGCAGGACAGCACTCGGGTCTATCCGATGACCACAACCCCAGCACCTCACAAGCACCGACCATCACCCCAGCTCAAGCGGGTTTTTTGGACTATGGACTGCCTGAGTCGGACGAGACGCTCAGTCAGGTTCGACAAAACGCAGGAGCGTTTTGGACCGCACAGCGCCGCAACGCGGACGAGTGCAGGACTGCACTCGGGTCCATCCGATGACCACAACCCCAACACCTCACAAGCACCGACCATCACCCCAGCTCAAGCGGGTTTTTTGGACTATAGACTGCCTGAGTCGGACGAGACGCTCAGTCAGGTTCGACAAAACGCAGGAGCGTTTTGGACCGCACAGCGCCGCAACGCGGACGAGTGCAGGACAGCACTCGGGTCCATCCGATGAACACAACCCCAACACCTCACAAGCACTCTTTAGCACGCCCGTTCTTCTCAATGTATGCCGGTACAAAGATAACTAGGCTGCTCGATCAAATCGGCAACCTGTTGCAGGTTTTCTTGCCATTGGTCACGGCTAATTGGCCCACCAAAACAGAGTCGTACTGCATTGGGCGGATTATTGTCTGTCGAGAAAGCGGCACTGGAGACCGCACTAACACCCAGTTGGCGAAGCTCTACCGCCAGTTCTGACGGATTCCACTCGGAGCTTTTGGGAATATCCAGCCATAGGTGAAAAGCACCTTCAGCACTTCGAATCATCCGTTTGCCCAGTTGCTCTTCCGCTAAACGCAAACGGGCAATGGATTCACGTCGAATGCTTTTCACCATCTGGTCCGCACTGCCATCCAGTATCCACTGGGTCACAAGAGCATCAGTCAATGGACTCGACATCACATGCAACGCCCGCATTGCTGCAGCTAGCCTCTGATGCTGACGCCTGCCTGGCGAGTGCAGAAAGGCAGAACGTACTCCCGGACCAAAACACTTGGAAGTACCGGTGATATACCAGCTCAGCTCTGGCGCCAGTTCAACAAAACTGATCGGAGCCTGCTCTGCCAGTATGGTGTAGGCTTCGTCCTCAATGATGGGAATGCTGTAACGCAGACATACGTCGGCGATGGCTTCGCGACGATTTTTGCTCATGGTGACAGTGGTCGGATTGTGAATGGTCGGATTTAGATAGATAGCACCAACGCAGCCCTGTTTGCAGATTTCTTCAAACGGGCGCACCAATGGTCCATCGTTATCTCGCTCCAGCGAATGCAGCTGAATACCCAGATGCGCAGCAATCGCCTTGATTCCAGGGTAAGCCAGACTTTCTACGCACAGCACCTGATGTTTCTCCACCAGCATACTCATTAACCCCACCAGCGCAGAATGAATTCCCGGGCAAATCATCACTTGTTCCAATTGTGGGTTGGAAAGACGCTGATCCAGCCACAACAGCGCCGCTTCGCGGTTTTCCCGCGTACCACCAAACGCCTGATAACGCAGCATGGAATACAGATCGCGCTGGGCAATCACTCCAAGAGCGCTATCGCGTATTTGCTCAACCAGAGTCGGTATTGCCGGCTCCACCAGCAGATTCATAGTCATTTCGTAACTGCCATGACTTGGACGAACTGTGGCGGTCTTGCCTATTACAAAAGTACCAGAGCCAGGATGTGAGTCGATCAGGCCACGGGTTTTGGCTTCCTGATAGGCACGTGCCGCCGTGGTGTAATTAATCCCGGTGGCTTCCGCCAGGTCCCTCAGTGGCGGCAGCCGATCCCGCGGCTGCAAACGCCCGCTATCCACATCTTCACCGATCAGATCAGCAATCAATCTATAGATGGGAATACCCTGGCTATTTTTCAGACGGCGGGCCCAGCGTGCCAATTCAGTATTTTTCATGATGGTTCGATCCAGATAGAACTTGATGGATAGGACAAAGCGGATAGTACGGCAGCGATCCATTCCAAGAATAATGACAGGCTCTGTCGAGCCCAGGCAATGCAATCAATTTTCAGATGATTGCACGAGTCATCATTTTGCCAAAGACTAAAACCAAACCATATAACCATTTTGCATAAAGCTGGCATTTTATCAGCGCATACTCTGCCCTGTAAGCACATTCATAGTGCAAAAAATCCGACCGAATTGATCGGGTATTGATTGCTTTTTGATCAAAATAAAAATTATTTTCATCTTTGAAAGATTCTAAAAACCTGATTGATTGCTTATTGATTGCAATCATTAAATTCCAAATTGGCCCCTTGATTGCTCCACATTGATTGCACAAATTGATTGCATCAGCAAAAAACAAGTATGCGGTCTTCCCACACTATCGAGGAGCAGAAACATGCCTACAGTGACTCAGCCACAACATAAAGACGGCGATTTTTTCGTGGATTACGAAGAAAAAGTATTTGAAGACGTAAAGGCCCGTGACGGTGAAAAAGCACTGGTCACTTTTCACACTGTCGCTTTCGAAGGCTCGATTGGCCTGGTCAACATGCTGCAAGCCACGCGCTTGCTGCGCAAAGGTTACGAGACTTCCATTCTACTGTACGGACCGGGTGTAACGCTGGGTCTCCAGCGTGGCTTCCCAACCTTGGGTGATGAAGCATTCCCCGGTCACCAGAACTATGCCAACCAGCTGAAAAAATTCATGGCCGAGGGCGGTAAAGTTTACTGCTGCCGCTTTGCCCTGCAGGCTCTTTACGGTCACGGTGAACCATCACTGGTTGAAGGGATTACACCGATCAATCCGCTCGACGTGATGGATCTGAAACTGCTGCACATGCGTGACAACGCAGTGATCATCGACACCTGGACGCTATAAGGAGTACGCGGCCCATGTCTTACCGTGACAACCACAAGACGGTGCGGGCCGCGGCCGTTCAGATCGCTCCGGATCTTCGGAGCGCCAACGGCACGCTGGCCAATGTACTCAATGCGATGGACGAAGCCGCTGCCCGCGGCGTGGAGCTGATCGTATTCCCGGAAACCTTCGTGCCCTGGTATCCATATTTTTCTTTCGTCCTGCCAGCAGTGCAATGTGGTGCTGAGCATTTACGCCTCTACGATGAAGCCGTAGTGGTACCCGGTCCAATCACAAATGCGGTGGCGGAACGCGCCCGCAAGCACAGCATGGTAGTGGTTCTGGGTATCAACGAGCGCGATCACGGCAGCCTCTACAACACTCAACTTATTTTTGACGCCGATGGTCAACTGGTACTGAAGCGCCGCAAGATCACTCCAACCTATCACGAACGAATGATCTGGGGTCAGGGTGATGCTGCTGGCCTGAAAGTCGCTGACACCCATGTCGGTCGCATCGGCGCACTGGCCTGCTGGGAACACTACAACCCGCTGGCACGTTATGCCTTGATGACACAGCACGAGCAAATCCATTGCAGCCAGTTTCCGGGTTCACTGGTTGGACCAGTCTTTGGCGATCAGATAGAAGCCACTATTCGCCACCACGCACTGGAGTCTGGCTGTTTTGTGGTCAACGCGACCGGGTGGCTCAGGGACGAACAGATCGAATCCATCACTCCGGACGAGAAACTGCAACAGGCGCTGCGGGACGGCTGCAACACAGCAATCATCTCGCCAGAAGGCAAACATCTCGCCCCGGCACGAACCGAAGGTGAAGGCATGGTCGTCGCTGATCTCGACTTCAAACTCATCACCAAACGTAAACGCATGATGGATTCAGTCGGACACTATGCCCGTCCAGAGCTACTGCGCCTGGCGATCAACGATCAGCCTACAGCTTACCAACAAGCACTGTTTGAACAGGCCAGTCATCAATCCACCCCCACTCAACCCCAGTTCTCAGAGGCCGGAGGAGAAGAGCATGAATCAGGCTATCGAATCACCCCAACGCTTGATTACTGAGCTGCAAACCCGTGGCTTACGACTGACTCGCCCCGATCAACGTCATGTCGCACGTCGTGGTGGCGCCGGTCCGTCAGATCATCAGGCCGTCACAGTGGATGGCACCACCGTAATGGTGCCGATCTATACCGAATCAGCCTGGGAATCCCCGTTCGAAGTCGAGTCGCTAAAGGACGGCGAACAAATTGTACAACAGACTGACGCCCAGCTGATTCCATTAAAAAATGTCAGCTTTACCAGCGAACCACAGTTCTACAGCGGCCAGACCGCCGACGGTGTGCCCTATTCACACATCGCCACATTGCACAGCAGGGATGTTCTGGCCACCACGATTTTACAGACCTGCATACGCTACGAAAGCCGTAGGAAAGCCTGCAAGTTTTGCTCGATCGGCCAATCACTACGTGCCGGTCGCACCATTGCCGAAAAAACGCCGGCACAGCTCGCCGAGGTCGCCAGAGCTGCGGTCGAACTCGATGGCGTCAGTCAGATGATCATGACCACCGGCACACCCGCAACACCTGACCGTGGCGCCAAAGTCATGGCCGACAGCGCGCGTGCGATCAAAGCGGTGGTGAACATTCCGATTCAGGGCCAGTGCGAACCACCGAAAGATCCCAGCTGGTATCAGGTGATGAAAGACGCCGGCATCGATAGCCTGGGCATACACATCGAAGTCCTGGACCAGAAACTTCGCGAAGAGATCCTGCCCGGCAAGGCGGAGGATACTCTGGAAGACTACATCGAAGCCTTTAAGCAGGCCGTGGTGGTATTCGGCCGAGGTCAGGTCAGCACCTACATTCTGGCCGGACTCGGCGACCGCCGGGAATTCATTCTGGAGGTCAGCCAACGCTTGATCGAAATCGGCGTGTATCCATTTGTGGTGCCCTTTGTGCCAATTCGGGGAACACCGCTGGAAGATCATCCATCGCCATCCCCGGAGTTTATGGAAAGTATCCTCAAACCGCTGGGCAAGGCACTGTTCGACGCCGGTATGACCTCAGATACCGGCAAAGCCGGGTGCAGCAAGTGCGGCGCTTGCTCAACTCTATCAGAGTATGAAAAAGCCGCAGCCCGGGAAGCTGGCCTGGTCGAGGATGCATCTTCCAGGCGAATCGAAACCAGCCCTGTGAGGTTATCTGGTGCCTGTAACTAACCATTCACGTGCACAAACATCTGAACGAGGAATCCGCCATGAACTATCCGCATTATTCGGATTACACCATTAAATGGACAACGCTGGACTGGGAAATCAAACAAGCCCATGCGCTGCGCCGCAAGGTGTTCTGCGAAGAACAGCACCTGTTCGAAAATGATGACCGCGATGCCATCGACAGCCATGCGCACACACTGGTAGCACTGGGCAATCACGGTGGCTGGCACCAGCAAGTCGTAGGCACAGTGCGGATTCATCGCCAAGGTCCTGACAGCGATGACCTCTGGTATGGCTCACGGCTGGCGGTCGATCCGGCGTTCAGATCCCAGGGGCTACTGGGCTCCACTCTGATCAGACTCGCGGTCAGCAGCGCCCACGCACTTGGCTGCAACTGTTTTATGGCCACCGTACAGGTCCAGAACGAACCTCTGTTCAAACGACTCAACTGGCAGACCCGCGACTACCGCCATATTCTGGGAATGAAGCACGCCATTATGGAGGCCGACCTAAGTGCTTACCCGCCCTGTTTTACTCCCAACAGCGGTTTTGTGCTGAAAGCTCGCAAGCAACATAAAGCGACCCGCGTCTGGCCCGGGCTGTTGGACAGTATCCATCATCAAACCGAAACAACCGGCATCGCCGTAACAATGTCATAGAGATCAGCACAGCATTGAGAGACCAGGCCATGAACATGATGATGAAACCACCCCAGTTATCGCTATCTGACCTGCTGGAGCAGGTGTCACAACGCGGTGGCATCAACCTCAAGCAGGATATCGCCAGTATCAGCCAACACCTGCCGCAACTGCCTGCCAACTGGCATCGCAATGGCGATGACGCTGCGGCCATACCACTTGGTCCACGGGGCGAACATGGTTATCAGCTACTCGCTATTGAAGGTATGCAAGGAGAATTGGTGCGCAAACAGCCCTGGTTTGCCGGTTGGTGCAGCGTCATGGTGAACTGCAGCGACATCGCAGCCATGGGCGGACGACCAACGGCAGTCGTCGATGCGCTCTGGTGTGATGCCCACCAGCCGGAACACGAGCAATGGCTATCCGAATTGATGCGAGGCATGCGCGATGCTTCGTCACACCTGGGGGTCCCGATTGTCGGTGGGCATACCAATCTACGTTCAATGCACGCCAATCTCGCGGTATCGATTATGGGACACGCCAAACGACTATTAAGCGCTTTTGCTGCCAAACCAGGTCAGAAAATCGTGGCCGCCATCGACCATCGTGGCCAGTTCCAGCATGGAAGCCTGAACTGGAACGCGGCGACCAGCGCACCGGCTGAACGACTGCGAGGTGACATGGAGTTATTGCCCTTGATCGCCGAGCAACAACTGGCCGATGCCTGCAAGGACATCAGTCAGGCGGGCCTGCTGGGTACCTGCATCATGCTGCTGGAAAGCTCTGGGTGTGGGGCCGAAGTGTTACTGGAACAGCTGCCAGTGCCCACCCAGGTTGAGCTATCAGACTGGCTCTGTGCTTTCCCCAGTTTCGGCTATCTGCTCACCACCGATGCGGAGCGATTGCCGCAACTGCTGGCCACATTTTCTGAGCGGGATATCTGCGCCACTGTCATCGGCCATATGACCGACAGCCAAACCCTGGAAGTCAGTTGGCGCGGCCAACAGCAGTGCTTCTACAACCTCAAAGACACCAGTCTGACCGGATTCACCTAACACCAGATAACACCCTGCTAAGCCGGCCGGCACAGAGATGACGGCCGTTTTCCAAGCCCACTAACCTGAAAACTTTAATGGCGGCAAAGACCGTCAGGGAGGCCCTATGCCCGCAGTTAACTTTTATCTCCGCTGGCCCGATGGTAAGGAAGAGCAATGCTACTCCCCCTCGACCGTGATTTATCAAACTTTCAAAGCCGGCGACACCATGCCATTGAGCGAATTCATGCAGAAAGCGGAAAGCGCTCTGTCCTCCGCCAGTGAACGGGTCAAAGCCAGTTATGGCTACTACTGTTCCAGTGCTTCGGATCAGTTAAGCCAACTTAAACACCGCGCCAGCGACTTTAACGATCACAACCAACTCATCACGATTCTGTCGATGCGTGAGCTGGCCAAATAATCCAACTCACATTCAACGACCACACAGTAGGCACAGATATACAAATTACGGAGAGAGAACGACTATGACCAACAGCAATCATTACGACGTCATCATCGTGGGCGGCGGCCAGTCCGGCCTGGCCATGAGCTATTTTCTGCAACAAGCCAACCTCAGCCATCTGGTATTCGAGAAAAACACCATCTTTCATGGCTGGAAGCATGAACGCTGGGACTCATTCACGCTGGTCACACCGAACTGGCAATGCGACCTGCCAGGCTTGCCGTATGACGGTGACGACCCCAAAGGCTTTATGACCGGCAAACAAACCGTCGAATGGCTGGAGCGCTTCGCGGCCAAACTGAACGCTCCGGTTCGGGAAGGTGTCACGGTGAAAATGGTCGAGTCTGACGACAATAATCTGTACCACATCAGGACGACAGACGGTGACTACACTGCCAGTCAGGTCGTGGTATCGTCCGGTGGCTACCACCAGCCAGTCATTCCCCGTATGGCCGAGCGCATTCCTGATTCTGTGCATCAGATCCACTCCGCTCAATACAAGAATGCCGCCCAGCTGCCGGAAGGTGCCGTCCTGGTAGTCGGTTCCGGTCAATCCGGTGCCCAGATTGCCGAAGATCTACACCTGGAAGGCCGCAAGGTATATCTGGCAACTGGTGACGCTCCCCGTGTAGCACGTTTTTACCGCGGCAAGGATGTGGTCGAATGGCTGCACGACATGGGCTATTACGAAATATCTGTCAAACAGCATCCTCTGGGCAATAATGTCGCCGCAAAAACCAACCACTATGTCACTGGCCGGGATGGTGGTCGTGATATCGACCTGCGCAAATTCGCGACTGAAGGTATGGAACTGTATGGTCCGATGACTGACTTCGATGGCGAGAACCTGATCTTCAAACCCAACCTCAACGCCAACCTGCAAAAAGCTGACGATACCTACAACAGCATCAACGCCCGTATCGATGCATGGATTGAAGAACAGGGTATTGAAACTGCCGAAGGACCGTCCCGCTACGAACCGGTATGGCAAGTGACGGAAGAACGTACCTCTCTGAATCTGGCTGAGTCTGGTATTACCACTATTTTGTGGTGCATCGGTTTCCGCCCGGACTTCAGCTGGCTCGACGCGCCGGTATTTAACGGTCAGGGTCATCCCAGGCACGATCGCGGCGTTACCAACCAGCCTGGCCTGTACTTCATTGGCCTGCCATGGCTGCATACCTGGGGCTCAGGACGCTTTGGCGGTGTCAAACAGGATGCTGAATACCTGTGTGAAGCGATGAAGCGCTATCATGCGACTTGCCCGACCCAATCAATTGAGGCAGTTGCCAGCGCCTGAATACCGGTCGGTCGTCGGGCAGCGGCTTAGGACTTATCCTGGACGAATCACCTTACCGTCAAAGTAAACACCCCACGCCCACACCAACAGTGCCTGACGACATCAGATTGGTTGGGACCGCACGGGCATGCCATATCCGATGCCTGTGCATATATCGGTTTTCAGCCAATATGCCCGGCATCTCCCGGTTGAGAGGTTGTTAACTGCTCTGTAATGACCTCACTCAACCAATCCATAAACACCCGCAAATGCCGGCTGGAACGTCGCTTGGCCGGATACAACATCGACACGGCCATGGATGCCGGTGGATTCTGGTTCAATACTTCAATCAGACGACCGTGTTTGAGATCGTCGATAACACCATATACAGGAACCTGAACCAACCCCAGGCCCGCGAGTCCCGCAGTAATATAGGCATCGGTACTGTTGGTGGTAAACGGGTGCGGCAACACCAGTTCACGGTATCCATCGCGCTCCTGAAACTCCAATGCTTCCACACGTCCGGACGAAGGCAGCACATAGCCCACCATTTGGTGCCCCTGCAACGCTTCCAGACAATCAGGCACACCAAAGCGCGCCAGATAGTCCGGACTGGCCAGCGTCATATTGGGCAGTGCCGGTAAGGGTCTGGCGATCAGGCCACTGTCTTGTAAGGTTCCGGCGCGAATCAGCAGATCCACCCCCTGCTCTATCATATCGACCCGAATATCAGACACGCCGATATTCAATTCGATTCCCGGAAAACGCCGATAAAACTCCGGCAATTTCGGGATGACCAACAACCGTGCAAACCGGGATGCCATATTCACCCGGATCATCCCTGTCGGCTGGGTTTCCTGTGAAAATAATGTGGATAACTCTTCCCAGTCGCTCAAGAGATGCCTCGCCTTTTCCAGTATGGCCTCCCCTTCAGAGGTCACCCTGACCTGGCGGGTGGTGCGCAGCAACAGCGGTACGCCCAATTGTTGCTCCAGACGCTGTACTGCTTGCGTCACCGTGGAACGCGGCAGGTTCAGGCTGACTGCTGCACGGGTAAAACTATGAGCTTCACAGACTCTCTGAAATATGGCGAGGGTTTGTAATCTATCCATCTTATTGTTCGCAATTTGCAAATACTGAAGCTGTTATAAGCATATTTATTCACAAAGTAAAAACATAGAAACTGCCTCCACCATTTACATATGAGGAAACTCCAATGAAACAACGCCAACTGGGCCAGCAGGGTCCTGTGGTATCCGCCCTGGCACTGGGCTGTATGGGCATGAGCGAATTCTATGGCACCACGGATGAGGCGGAATCTTTGGCCACTCTCGATATGGCACTCGAACACGGGGTGAACTTTTGGGATACCGCTGATATGTACGGCCCCTACAGCAACGAGCTATTGCTGAGCAAAGCCCTGGCAGGACGCCGGGACAAAATATTTCTGGCCACCAAGTTTGGCATCGTCCGTGACCCGACCGATCCCCATAAACGCGGCGTCAACGGCCAGCCGGATTACGTCAAACGCGCCGTAGAGGACAGCCTGAAACGACTCGGTACCGATTATATCGACCTCTATTATCAACACCGGATGGATCCCGATACCCCCATTGAAGAGACGGTGGCCGCCATGGCCGAACTGGTCAAAGCCGGGAAAGTACGTTACCTCGGCCTGAGCGAGGTAGATGCTGAGCGCCTGCGTCGGGCTCAGGCAGTCCACCCAATCACTGCCGTGCAAAGCGAATACTCGCTCTGGACCCGTGATCCGGAGTACAACGTGCTGGATACCTGCCGCGAACTCGGTGTCGGTTTTGTCGCTTACAGCCCTCTGGGGCGCGGCTTTTTAAGCGGCCACATTCGCACCATTGATGATCTGGACGCCAATGACTTTCGGCGTTTTAACCCCCGCTTCCAGGGCGACAACTTCGCCAAAAACCTGCAACTGGTGGATGCCATCAAAGCCATGGCCACCGACAAAGGCATTACACCATCCCAACTGGCACTGGCCTGGCTGTTGACCAGAGACCCTCACCTGATCCCCCTGTTCGGCACCAAACGACGCAGCTACCTGGCCGACAATATCAACGCCGTCGACGTGGTTCTCAGCCCGCAGGAATGCCAGGCCATAGAGCAGATCTTTCCGGTGGATCAGGTAGCCGGGCTACGCTATGCCGAAGAAATCATGACCATGCTGCCACAGGTTTCAAAGTGATGACTGCCTGAGGACACTCGCTGATACAGGGATGTATCACCCCCCCAACAATGCCACCAGAAAAGTTTGGATCAACATGGTTCCAAAGGGGGAATTTTTTCCGTAATCACCATTATCGGGCGATGTTCACTGAATACCAGAAAAGTACGACTGAACAACGAATCCGTTGCCTGCATACCGAAATATCCCGCCAGATCACCCGCCGGCTCACAGCGATAATCGACAAAGCGCTTAAACGACTCGACACCGTGCTGGTTCAACACCTTGCCAATGGGCGTATCCGTGTGAGTCAACTGCTGCCGAACCGGCTCACCGACACGACCACAAAACACAAATGACTCAGCATAAATATAATGACGCCGGCTCTCCTCCCCCCGCAACAGAATCCTGCGAACCAACAGTTTTTCCGGCTCAGGGACCTGCAGATAAGACTCATTGAACGGCATCAACTCCGTGCCCTGCATAACCTTATGCACCTGAATCAACTCCAGAAAACAGGACTCCAGAATATGCGTCAACGTGCCATTAGTCGTCAGCAGAATACGCGGAATCAAACCAACCTGATGCAGATTGATATCCCCTAGAAAACAGCCCTCCGGCCGCCGGACCAATCCGAGTGTGGTTTCCAAAACGAATATATCCTTTAGTCAGATAACAAGACGCGATAGCTTACGCATAGATGAGTGATGAATACAGAGGGGGATTATCTTCAATAACCGGTTGGAAGGGTTTTTCCTGACCTGCTGTCAGAGCACCCACCCCGACCACACATTTCAAACCCAGTCATGACGGATATCGAGCTAATTATTTGGGGAGAAACAACATCAGTCCGATCAAAACCCAGATCAATGCAGAAGCGATCAACCACAGATAGCGGAAAACCCCAGGCTTTGGAGCAGAAGATTTCGGCATAAAACGCGTCATCACCGCTGCGACTAAAGCAAACCCCAATGGCCAAAGCTTATCATAGTGACCAGATGGCAATATCACCGCCAGATACGCGACACCCCAACCAACGGCTGCGCCAACGCCATACCACAGAACTTTCCAACGTCGCTGTTCCGCATTAACTGCCATGCCCCAAAAACAAGCCGTTAATGTCCCCAGAAAAGCTGCAAAAACCAGCTGCGGGGTGGTGAACTTGCCCTTTTCCTTTGGATCGGGCTTTAGGGCTTTTTTGTGTATTTACTCTTCAAATCTGAAAGTTCATTAGCAACAGCAATGGGAACATGATATAGGTGAGTTCCTATTTCATCGTAATGTCCTGCGACAAACACCCAACCACCTGTTTCTGTCAATGCTATTTTTTTTTGTTCTTCAAAAAAAGCCGCTGGAACAAAATCAAGCCTTTCGTCTACAGAAAACTCTATTTCTCTAAAGCACCCATTGACCCGAAATGAAATCTTTACGTCCAATCCGCTCCAAGTTTCAACAATATCCGAAATATTGATTTTTCCTCGTGAAGCATATGCAAGGTTTGTTAGGTGTTCTCGGTAAAACCCCTCGTCCTGATAAATGTTGCAATCATCAAATTCGACTAAAAAAAATGGCGATAAAGATTGAGTCGTTAATATCTCTAATGGATGTATAAAATCGTAATTTTGCCAATGATTTACAATTTCAGCGATTTCCGTCTCTGTAGGTAACGTTTCAATTAACTGATATTTTTTGAGTATGCTTAACACCTCGGTACTGATATCGATAATTTTTTGCTTATCCATAATCATTTAACTCCCATCCGTTCCGGACAAATCCAAGCCTCTTCCGGATTAATCGGCCTGTTTGGAGAGATATACTCTTCTTCCCACTCGTAGCAGCGTAAATTTCCACCCATATCCATGAAGTAAACATGATGGTCGTAAAAGTGAATAGTCATTGGTTCATAGGGTTCATCGGCTTGCCAGATTTGTTCTCCGGTCCATTTGTCTAGGGCTACAAGTTGGTTGCGATTGATACAGACGAACACTAAGTCTCCCGCAATATACTGTCTGTCAACTGATTTGAAAGTTTTTTGCCAGAGCAGCTTTTCATGTTTCCAATCATAGGCAGCCATATCTCCACGTAGATTTGCCCCTACCGTCATTGGTGAAAATAAGTCCCGATATGTACCAAAATAGTTACCTTCGACAGGTTTTTTTATCCCTATATATCCAAGTTGTTGTAATGTTTGATCATGTAAAAAATAAAAATCTTTTTCGCTAACAACCTCTATCCCGCTAATCGTAGATATAGCTTTCCTAAATCCTGGCATCTCTGTTTCACTCACCAAAGACATATCTGCCAGATTACGAACTTGTACTTTATCACCCTGCTTACACACAATCTGATCCGGGCGATGAAACATACTGTGAGGGTAACAACAGTCTGTTTCCCGGATTTCACCTTGCCAGGTCGTCAGATCAAATACCCACCAGATACCTGGATGGGTTTTAACATTCAGCTCCCGCACCACATGAGTATCGGTAATAAAACCATGACCCATACCCGGTTCTATGCCAGTTTTGTCAAATTCTGACCATGGGTCATAAGCGATTTCAAGAGTTTCCATATCCAGAATATAGGGGTCAGCGAAGAGGTGGTGACCATTATGACGTAAATCCCCCGATCGACTTAAGTACCTATCAAGTTTTTTAGTTCTTGTAATCCTCCCGCTCTCACGATCAAAAACAAAAACACCTGATTTGAATGCCGTAGCAATAATTGATTGCTTATAAGGAGCCACTATATGGAAGAAGTGATTGAATTTATCCTGATAATCTCCCTGAAAGTCATACTTATATTTCTTAGACGGTATTCCTGATGTACGGCTATAATTACCCCAATGCCAACAGGCAACTTTATCTTGATCATTCAACATTCTTTCAAACCTTCTTTAACTGGTAAATGGGGGTACTTGCTCTTGTAAAATGTTGATCTTAAGTAGGTCATCCAAAACGGCATCAATTTGTTCTTCTGTCATATCTTCCAACCAAGTCTTTATTTTTTCCGAGCCTGTAAACTCCTTACCATCAAACTCTCCACTCACAAAAATTTTCTTAAACCGCTCCCGGATATCCACGGCGGTTGTATCCGCCTGATCCCAGAATCCGCCGGACAGGCGATAATCTAGCCTTGGCATATCTGCGTTAATCTCACCCTTCCACGTCACAACACCATCATCAATACTATTGATTCGATTTATCACCTCTTCCTGAAGGTGTTTCATGAACTGTTTGTCCAATGATTTCAACGATGCTGCTTTATTGGTCCGATATGCACTACCAGAAAAGTTCTTACTCTCAACGTTAAGAGGCCGAACGGTGCCATCCGGAGTAATCCAATCGAAAGTATTATCAACACCTTCTTTGCCCTTGCGCGTTGCGATATAAGGATCGTTCAACCTCGGGTTAACATGGGTCAGGGTCAGGGTGCCTTGCAGGTATTCGGCATCCTGCAAAACACTTTCCAGTCCATTAGCCTCACCCACTACTCGCTTAAGCTGCAAAATACTGATCTTCAGGCCTTCTCCCTGTGGATTAAGGTTGCTCATAAAAGCTCGAACTTCGTCTGCACCAACCCTATCCTCATATTGCAGCAGCGAATGCATACGATCAACCAGATAGTCCCAGCGAGAGATATCCAGCAATGCACCCGTACTGTTATCGACAGCTGTTTCGGCCAGACGGGCCATGTTAGTGGTCTCGCCAAAATAGGTAGCCACTTTGCCCTCTTCGACCGCCTTCAACCAGCTTTCGAGGTTTTGTAGATACCCGGCATCCGCCAGGTCAGCCATCTTCCGAATAGTATTCGCCGAAATTGATAGTTTACCGACACTACTCAAACTCTCCAGACTGTTAACAACGGTTGTAAACTGCTCACCTTTGTCACCAAAAACGTCCAGTAAAGTCTTGGTTAGGTCCTCTCCACACAAATAGTTCGCTGCATATGCAGGCTGTACCGTGAGGACCAGCGACAATCCTGTTACCCGGGCCCAGGCCAACATCCCGGGTGATGGCGTTTGTACCGGGCCGGCAGCGATACTACAGACCCCTGCCAGTTTAGAGATCTTACGCAGCTTCAGCATCGCCTTAAACTGCGCAGGAGCGCGGACCACTTTGGTAAACAACGTTAGCAGTGTTTTTCCGCCAGTACTGAACATATCCGTCAACAGATCTTTCAAATCAACCAGAGATGCCAGTGCTTTTTCCCGCCCTGCCGGACCGCTGAAAAAGTCTTTCAATAATTTAAATGTCCAGTTAACCGCTGTACCACCGGCTTTTAGCAACATAACCGGGTCACTGACGCATTCTTTCAGTAGCGCTTTCAATCCCCTAAGTGAACCTTTAAGCGCCAAAGTACTTCCACCACCAGCAGGCGCTGTAATCACTGCCACAACCGTGAGGGTGAGACCAATCCCTGCGAACACCAGGTCAAACTTATCGACTTCATCAAAACGATCATCCATCCATAAGTAAATTGCTTTACCGATGGTCCAGACATCAGAGAAGCCGGACAGATCAAATAGCATCTCCGCTGCTTGTTTGAACAGGTCGTACACTTCTTTGCCAGCACTCTTGATAAAGTCCATGGCTTGGGCAAACTCACTGTTATTGACAACCGCAACTCCCTGCTCCAATTGGTTGATTTGTTGCACACCACTGATGTCATCAGCCCATGCCTGGCGCATGGAAAAAGGCAACAGTCGTCCCATTGCCCGACTGGCAACATTAAGCTCCCTTTTATAACCAGATGATGCAACTGAGGTTCCGTCCAAAAACTCACTGAACCCTACGCGCTGATGAGTCGCAACGGTATTACCTGTCGCCTTGATAGTTGCAGTCGCTTTACCATTACCATCAAATGTCAACGTCTGAGTCTGACTACCATCGGCAAATTGCAGCACTGCATTGTTTTGAGCAGTATTAAATAAGCGGACATCATCAATATGCCCCTTAAACCCATTGCCCAACACCAATGGGCTGTTGACTGATTGGGCAATTAACGGCTCTGATACCGAGCTATAAAACCGGGCCGCCCCCACTCCCAGGGTCAGGACATTATCCTGAAGCTGGATGCCGATCAGGTTCCACTGCTTCGGTTGAATCAGTGGTTCAGACGATAACTGATACTCGGCAGTAGCAGTCTTTAATGTGACCCGAATTCTGAATAGGTCATCATCAACTCTTTTTTCCAGATCAATTCGATAGGCAGCATCATTGTTACTGCCCTTGCGAACCAATGGCGTGATTTCGGTTCCATCATCCTCAGTAATATGCCTCCCGGATTCTGCATCGGGGCGAATTCGAAGATTTAACGCCAGCTGATCCTGCAGGTTGATATCGGGAGACGCCGGCAGGATAACTGTGTCATCAGCATCCCCCGAAAACAGGAAACTGGCTCCCGGATTAGTGTAGGCATTGTTGTAATCAACAGTGATATCGCCACTAACAGGCGCATAAGTGCCCATTGCCGCATTGTATGCGGCATCTTCGAGGCTGCTATCATCTAGAGCATGATTAAAAATATCATCCAGTCCCATCTGGACGACTGCACGGCCATTAGGAGTATATAGGCCTCCTAGCTGAATGGTCTTGGTTGAACCTGGAGCACCGGTTAGGTGAATTCCAGTGCTATTTGGTGGGGTATAATTATTGGATCCTGTCAGAGTTTCCACTGCCACATCAGTTTCTACCGCTGCGGATGCAATAGCAGGCAAGTCTACTTCTACAGTGTCGGGAGAAGTACCTGTAACCGTATATCCGATAACGTCCGGATGACCTTCGATAGCGGCACTAATGAGACCATCACCCGGATCATTTCCAACCACCAATGTTGCCTGAACCTGTGTCCCGCTGACCGTTTCTGGTCCAACCAGTGTTCCACGGGTGGCATGCCATAAAACCGGAAGCGCTTCTTGCGGCGCTTCGCTCAACGTATAAGTAACAGTAATGGTATCGCCTGGTTGAGCATTATCGCTGGACGCCTGCAATTCGGTGGTCAGTTCCCGTTTGTGAAACTCTTTTGACTCACTGATCGCATTAACAGTCGCGGTCACGTTTCCTGACAGTAGTTCGACATCTGCAAGTACATCTGCTGATGCCTGACCACCAACGACATAACGATCATCATTGAGGATCTGGAAACCATAGTCAGCCGACCAACTAATCGGCGTACCATCCATCACATCATTGCCATATTGATCTTTGACCGTAGCCACTACATGGCTGGTATCAACGCCACTGGCGAGGATATATTGATCATCTGGAATTAATTGAATACTACTGGGCTGACCAGCGATGATCTGGTAGGGGCCAAACTGTTTTTCTGAACCTTCAGGAAAATTGGCATTGTCTGAACTGTAGACACTCACAGTGACAAAAACATTTTCTCCTGCCGCGGTTGTATTTACGACCAGTTTATTATCGAACTTACCATCATTCGCTGTTGTATAACGGTTTTCAACATGGCCGGATCCTGCCACCTCCCATTTCAGAGTGATATCTCCACGCTCTTCTTCTGGAGTACTAAGATCCACCGGTAAGATAGCGGTCAGATCCAGTTCATTGTTATCAACACTGATAACTTCCTGTTCTGGAAACAGACCAGGCCCAACACCAAACGCGAATTCCCACAACAAATTCTGGGAATCCTGGTTCAAATATATTGATGCAGTGAGATAATCGTCCGACGTTAAATAGGGTAAATACTCTGGCAAATCAGCGGTAATTTGATTGTTTTCGCCCAGGCTCAATAGCACTTCCTGCCCGGCAATATTCAAAATCAAATCTTGTCCACCCTGATAGCTGGTCAGAGATTCGTTACCAGAGAATAAAATTGAGTAACTGACATCTAACGATGGATCATTAAACGTAATGGCAGGCTCGTCCGAGTCCAGAAGATTTTCTGTTCCGTCCCCTGACTCACGATCAATAGAATTTACCGTCAAACCATAGACAGAAAACTGATATTCTGGCCTTGCAACCCAGTCAAATAGCGGAATAGGTTTATCAAGATCCTCGGTTGATTCATCATTTTTTTTCCGTTCCTGTTTTATTAGCCTGTAAGCAAGCGTTTGCAACTCGCTATTCGTTTCATCGTATAAAGGAACTTTCACCGGCACAAAACGCTTGGGACGATACGCATTCTCAGCCACACCACTCAGGTTATCCGAGTCCAACCCCCGGCTCTGACTCCCCAGCGCAAAGTCTTGGTATTCGCCATACGGCACTCCAAAGGCCTGGACGTAAAAATGCTGATTACCTGAGTTATCACCCGGCAGCCGAATCACCTGGGCATGGGTGCCCGGCTGGATGCTGAACCGGGCGGTGCCCACCTGGCTGGCATCCTGCAGTTCATAGGCACTGGCACTGTAGGCCACCCGACCGGTAAACCCATAATCCGCCAGCGCTTCCGGAATCGCGGTGCCGTCCTGATTCACCCAGTCGGTGTAGATCTGGATATAGGTATCATCGGCTTCACCCGCGCCTTCGTAACCAATCAGGTATTCCGGGGTTTCGCCCTGGTTGTTGCCCGCTTCGATGGTGTATTTCCGTTCGGCCCAGATTTTCAGGTTGGGGGCGGTCAGTTCGATATCATTGACCACGGTATCCAGGTAACCACTGCCTCCGGACATTTGTTCTACGTTAACCCGCTGGTAACCCATATAGCCGGTCTGACGATTAATGGCGTAGATCAGCAGCGTTTCACCCGGTTGAATCAGATCACTGTCTTTGCTGTGCAGTTGTGGCGCCATGTTGCCCTTGGCCTGCCAGTCACTGAAGTTGGCGTAGTTGATCGGGTTGTAAGAGGCACTGATCTGGGAGCGGTCTTCACTGCCGCGCATCAGCATCCGGTAACCGGCCTTGAGGCTCGCACTGGCACTTTGTACACCACCACTGCCTCCCGGGACGTAGGCATAGGCCCGTTCGGAATCTTTGAGGCCCTGGCGCATCATCACTAAATCACCGGTGGCTTCTCGAATGATGTAGAGATCGGTGTCCTGTAAGGCGGCGTTGTCCATGGTCGCCACTTTGACCTGCTGCCCGGCCGTATCGCTTTGCTGGTCGATGACGCGGGTAATCTCGGGCTGACAGCCATCTGCCTGCAGGTCCTCGTGACATCCGGAAGCATGTGGGTTCCCGCCCCTGGAGCTCAGGTAGACGCCCTGAACGGTGGCCTCAGAGCAGTCACCGGTCACAAACAGGTTGTCACTGTTTAGAATCCCGCAATAACTGCTGTCGTCCGTACCGTCAAGATCGAAGTCGTAGTGGTTTTGGGTGATGTTTTCAAACGTACCGGGTAAGGCCATGTCGTAACTCAGGGCGTCACTGAGTGTCACGCCAGGTACTTTCAGGCTACCGCTGACGATATTGACATCGATCGGAAAATCCACCCGTTGAGGGGGCGCCGGATCCGGGATGAAGTTCCAGGTGCCCATGCCATTGCAATTGAAGCTGAACAGTTTGCGGAGGTAGTGCCAGTAGGGCGTATTGATCTCCGGATTAAAATGACGGGTGGGTATTTGCGCTTCCAGGTCCGCCATATAGCCGTAGTAAAACGTGGGGCAGGGTGTGCCTATGACGTAAAAGTTGAAAAACCCATCTTTATCGGTCACATCTCCACCACGGAACCCCATTGGAGCCGTGATACCCAGACCTTTAACCGGGTTCGTGAGCGTCACTTTGCTCCAGTCGTCATGGGCTCTCTGCGCATCGGTGTAATATTTGCTGCTGTAATAACGATCATCGGCATTGCCTTTGGTGGTATCGACAAAAAAGATTGAGCGCAGGCCAATGCGATGGCGGCTCGTCTGTTGAATTTGCCCTTGCTCATTGACCAACAACGATTGATCGCTTGAACTCAAGCTGCTGGTATGCGTCAGATCGACTGGAAATTCGGCCAATACATAGCGGGTATTGGGCGCATAGAGCAGGCTTTCGGGCAGCACCAGCACTGAGTGCGTGGTTGTCGGATAAGTCAATGCGGTGGCGACACCGGACATCGCTGCGCCATCAACGGTGGTCAGGCTACCGACCTGGGCATCATAGTCTGTCCGGCTCAGCAGCGTTGGCTGGTCTGACCCGGTCCAGTCATTCAGCAGGTTCTGATATTGAGCGATATACGACTGATAGGTTGTCGCGGCCATAATGGACCAACCGGCCTTGTCCGCCGTGACTTCACCCAGTTCTCCAACCTCTTCCCCGGCATCGTTGTATTCCACCCAGACCGGGTTGCCGTTGTCGTTTTTATACACTCCACGAGTGTATACGTGGCCATACACCAGGTTTTTGTTATTGATAAATCCCCACACCGGATTCGGCGCATTTAAGACATCGGTCAGAAACGCCCAGGCCATCGGTGACAGCAGTAAGCTGGTCAGTGTGATCAGACTCATCCATTTCAAACGTGAAACCCTGTTAACTGGTTGCTCCATCATTCACTGCTCCGTCTCTTGTCCGTTGGTCGATTGCGCTTCTGACTGCGCCCGACTGAGTATCTGTGCCAGCACCCCCTGGAGGCTGGTGTTGCCATGTTCATAGTCTTGTAAAAGGTCCTGGTAGGCAGGCGCAAGAAAGACCACGCCAATATGATCCAGGCTTTGTAGTCCGGGGTTGCCGACGGTCTCAACCGTGTGGCCAGCCAGCCTGACGAGGCCCAGCGGGGTGATCAGGTTCTGAGTTGGATCAACCCCCAGGAATAATCCCAGACTGCCGTCTTCCGGCAGATAGTCGTAGCTGTTTTGCCGTTCCGGCATTTCCATACGCAGACTCACGGCACCCTGGATGCGGATATTTTGAGGCTGGAAAGAGTACATCCACTGGGGTACGGCTATGGGGTTAACGGCCGTGTTGATGCCCGCCGGCAGGTTGAATTGCAGATGCGCCGCGCCGCTGTTATCACCATCGGGGAAGATGACTTCTCCCTGGCTCAGGTCGAGTTGTACGGCACCATTGAGCAGGGTGTTGGTCTGGCCCGATTGCAGCAGGACCTGACCGACTTCCTGATTCAACAGCGGCACTGGAATCTGCCCCAAGGCATTTAAGCGCCCTTCACTGAGCGTGACTTTGGCTCTGGTTTCACCATAAGCGGTGTTCGCCAGGCCGGGATTCACATGCAGCCAATAATCACCCTGTGGCAATGGCATCTCTTTACTGGCAAAACCAAACAGGAGGGCACCGTTTTGGGAGACGGTCTGCCGGGTCTGACTGTCGCTGCTCAGGGTCACGATCAAACCATTCACTGGCTGATTAAACTGATCCCGCAGTTCAGCCGATACCAGCGTCGGCAGAGGCTCGGTTTGATAGATATAGCGACTCAGCATGGCACCGTCATAGCTGACTTCCACAAATAAAGTCGCACCGTATGCGGGTTCCTGATCCGGCGTAAAAATGACGATGCGCTGCTCCGACTGCACGCTGAGCTCACCCGTGACGGGCTCATGCTCACGATCAACGTCTATCAACTGGTGACCTTTGGCATTGATAAAGTCCTCGCCCGGTGCATCCTGGTTCAGCCAGGTTTTGCCGTGAGCGGTCTCGTATACGTTGATACTCAACAGGGCAGGATCGATACTCTGATTGAAGAACAGTGAAATCGGGTCTTTGGTCGCAACAAATTCGGCATTGGCCTCCGGCGTGGTTTTTAGCAAAGCCACTTCCAGGGCGTCTGCCGCAACCACTTTCACGGATCGTTCAGTGACCGCCAGTTCGTTCTGGCTGGAACTGATCGCTCTGACCCGGACGGTATAGTCACCGGCATCTGCCGGGAAACTGATATTCCCCGATACGGTATTACCCGAAACCGTCAATGCCACAGGAACGCCACTCCCCTGGCTGCCGATCAATTGCGCTTCGTAGTGGATGTCGCTGGATGTATCGGCCACCTGCAATACCAGTTGCACCTCAAACACCTCTCCCTGGGTAATCAGTTGGCTGTTATCCAAGGGTAAGACCCAATTAAGGCTGACACTTCGAGTAGACTGAACGATCCAGGTCCGGCTGACGCGGTTACCTGCCAGATCAGTGGCCGCCAAGGTCAGATGAGTATTTTCGCCTGCTGGCAGATTGAGTGAGGTCGAAAATGCATAGGTGCTGCTATTGACCGGTGACAGCGATAAGGAATTATCATTCAACGCCAGACCGGACAAGGCCATATCCGACACTTTACCACTGAAACGATAAGGACTGGTGATGACGGTATTGATTTCTGGATAATCTGCCAATGGAGCATCCAGCACAATCTCCGGTGCTGTATTGTCCACCACAATCTGACGCACTGCGCTCGCGGTTTCGCCAGCTGAATTGGTAACACTTACCTGAAGGTCAAACAGATTTGAGACATCTATCAACGGTAATTGCAGACTGAAACGGTAAGTGGGCTCACTGCCCATCACCAAGGCTTCATATCCATTGACCCGGACAACAGGAAGGGATTCTGAATACAATTCGCCAGCAACGGTAACATTTTCGCCGGATACCAGCGCGTGGTCTGCTGGCCGGTTCAGATCAATGGTCAGTGGCACATGAACATCATTGCCATCCTGATAATACAGTACGAAATTCTGTTGCAGCTGTTCGTCAGCGGCACTCGCAGTCACCGTGATGATATTCTCGCCGCTGTCCAGACTGATGCTTTGGCTACGGAAACTGAGTTCACCCTCGCTCCAAACACTTAAGTTTTGAGCCTGGCCGTTGATAGTCAGAGTGACAACATCTGCAGCCAGTTCGGTATGAATCAATCCTTCGAGTACCACCTTGTCTTCTTTCACCGTGGCGCCACTTTGATGCGACAACCATTCGATACTGAGGCTCGAAGCATTTTCCAAAGTGACATTTTGAGTGGCGCTACTTTGGTTGCCAAGGTCATCTGTCGCAGTGACAATCAATTCATTATTGCCCTCTGTCAGTACTATCTGGGCATTAAACTGGCTGCCTTCCAGCATGGCAGTGAACACTGTTCCGCCCAATGAGACATTGGTAACCGATACCTTGCTCACCGAACCGGAAGCATCCTGAGCGGAACCGGAAACAGTCAATAACGCTGTATTGGTTGAAGCCGGTAGTGTCCAGCCAATCACCGGACCGGTTGTATCGAGTTCCACCTGAATCATCGCAATGGACTGATTACCCAGCGCATCTATTGCAGTGACAACGACATTTTGCACACCCTGTTGCAGAGAGACTGTCGCAGTAAATGCGTCACCTGACAGTTCTGCTACCTGATCATTAACGGTAACCGTGACAACAGATGCATCCGCGACGCTACCTGCAATGGTCAACTGCTCTGATCGGGTTCGAGTATTCTGTGTTTGCAGGTTAATCGTTGGTGCCTGGCTATCAACCACAACCGAATAATCAAACTGTGCCTGGTTACCCGCCACGTCGATCGCCACAATCGAAAGATGATTGGTGCCTTCGGCTAAATTTATATCAGCACTGAATGCGCCATCATCGGTCACATCGATTAATGCATTATTGATCGTCAGACTGGCAATGCCACTGGTGTCCTCTACGCGTCCATTAAGCACCAGAGTTGTGGTTTTTATGGGAGTGTTGGGCACAGATATGGTGACCAATGGTGCCATGCTATCGAGTGTTATTAAGGCAGATACACTCCGCTGGTTATTGTTTTGATCATAAACCACTGCGGTTATCTGATTCTGACCTTCTGCCAGAGCCAGTATTCGCGCAAAGGTACCATCGCTATTAACAGTCACTGGTAGAACATCTTCACCCTTCGATGATACATTTTTCACGTCTACCCGTAGCAGATCATAGCTGCCTTTTTGAACCGTTCCGGAAAGTTCAACAGAGGCAGATGTTGTTATAGATGGAAGCTCAAGCAAAGAAATGCCTGGCAATTGGATATCAGGATAACTACTGCTATCGTGGGGATCTGTGCCGTTTTCAACTTCAAACGCGTTATCAAAGCCGTCACCGTCTTGGTCAGCATCCGCCTGGTCACCAATACCATCTCCATCCATATCGGCCCACTCATCAGGATTTTGCGGAAACGCATCGTCTTCATCCCAAACACCATCGCCATCGGTATCGCGATGAACTGTTCCGTCCTGCAACAATGCCGGCAACTGTACATGGGTACCAAAATTCCAATAGGGAACAAACGCACCTTCGCTATCGGTATAACCGTAATTGTTCCAGCCAGCATATAACGTTACTCCGCTGACGCAATCGTTATTGTCCGCATCAACAGGACACTGTAATTCTGCAAGATTAACACCTGAATTAGCCGTTTCGGTTATATCTTCAGTCGTCGCATAGGGAAGTGACATGGCTGTGCTATCCACTGCCCAATAGTTATTGGATAACGTTGACTGTTCGGCATATCCCACCAGACCCCCCGTATTTGATCCCGAATGACTACTGACTGCACCGGTTGCATATGATCCGGTCAGGGTCAAACTTACGGCATATCCAACCAAACCACCCGCATAGTCGCCATAGCCGCTTGCCGAACCGGTGGCAAAACTGGCCGTAATATGCGTTTCTCCTATGATTCTGCCAATTAAACCACCCACTCCCATACGGCCACCATATGCAGAGCCTGTAGCGTAGCTGGCTGTTAAATTCAGACCGGAAGACTGACCAATGAGTCCACCTACGAAGTAAACCCCTTTAACCGCTCCTGTCGCATAGGTATTAGTCACAATACTTTGATTCAGGGCGTATCCTATCAGGCCACCGACATAGTTCTGACCTGAATACACCGTCACGTCAGAATGACAATTCGTCATAGAGCCGCCATTCATAAGGCCCGTTACACCACCGGTATACATACTCAATGCATGTAATTCACCCGAGACATAACAGCCCGATACTTCGGTCTGATTAATGTATCCAGACAGAACACCCACATGCTTATTACCGGTCAGATTCGTTAATGCGCCAGTTAAACTGATGTTTTGCAACTTCCCTTGCATCACATAACCAAAAAGACCAACTTGATCCTGATCGCCACGATTCACAAACAAGTTACGGATCTCGTGACCATTACCTTCAAAGGTTGAGGTAAACCTGTTATCGAACCCCCCAACCGGCATCCATCCGGCACCATCATTCCAGTACTTATCATTTTCATCCATGACGCCATCGGCATTGGTATCAAAGTCCAGATCAGCCACCAGTTCATAACCACGACAACCACTTTCGGGGCAACCTGCAGTGATTCCTGAAAGACTGCTACCAACGAGATCGTTTCGCATGGCATCCAACTCTGCAAGCGATTGAATCTCAATCAAACCATTATTGTCGTCATCGATATCTGAAGCATCCGAAACCTTGTCCTGGTCAGTATCCGTGGGAATACTTTGATTATCCAGAGGGTCGGTTCCAGCAACAATTTCATCGGAGTCTGTATAACCATCGCCATCATCGTCAGTATCAGCATTATCGCCAATACCATCATTGTCACTGTCTACACTTTCCGTGGCATCTGAAGGAAACGCGTCATTTGTATCCAGCACACCGTCGCCATCCTGATCTCCTGCCCAAACCTGGTATTCCTCAAAACCATACTCTATTCCAGACGTTCCCTGATGAATGGCATAAACAATCACCTCGTGCTGACCAGCTTCGACTGTGGATAAATCACATCGCCAGTCACCAGACGACTCAACAGCCGTCACACAGCTTTCAACACCATCAAGATATGCCGCCACTGTTGCACCAGTAGCAGCATTGCTACCGGCAATCGGGATACCAGCACCGTTGTACTGGCGCATAACGATATCCCCTGCGACAGCATTATTCCGTGCGTATAAAACCGGAGCACTGTAAAAGTTATCAGCAATATTTCCATCCATATAAAAAGAACTGCTGACATCATTCCCGTTACCCTTAATACGAACATAACTAATGGTAACTGCACTACTTTCTGTAAAGGTAAACGTGACACTGGCTTTAGAATCTGTTGAGTCGTGAGCGGCCAGTCCTTTCAGCTGCAACTGTTTGTCCGCAAGATTAGGCTCAATTGAGAGGTCTGTGTAATATTCAATTGATGCCTGGGCGATACTTTCCAGTGGAGTGGATATGGCCTCATATCCTTCGGTGTCAGTCCATCCATTAATATCCTTGATCGTCAAAGAAGGAACCATTGATACTGCAGCACCGGTATCATGACGAATGAAACTGTATTTGATATCTGCTCGATATAAAGGTTGGCAGTTACTACAATTAGTGGCAGAGCGATTCAGATACAAAACCAGATCATCACCGGACACACCTGCTTCGACAGCACCATCGAAGTTAGTGGCCACAAGTTCCATTTTGACATCAACAGCAGTACCATCTGTCAACACTGCAACGTTTTGCCAGACTCTGGCAGTATTCGTCGAAAGTACCTCAATCGCACTGCTGCCTTCTGAATCCACAGAAAACGTAATATCTGTTGCAGATGTATCCGCGAAAGCCGGACCAGTGACACCCATCAGCAGAGCCATATGCATCAGCCGGTTTAATTTCCTGAACCGGTTAATAAACCACCGGTTACAAACGTCCTTTGTTCTGAGATGCTTTGCCATGACTTAACCTACTTCTCAAACGATATACTGTTAATCAAACTGACTTTATCCATAGAAAATCAGTGCGACTTAATCCTTTCGTACAATATTGCTTTCTGCCAACACTTTTTCAGAAAGCGACTTAATTGCCTTTTTCAGTTCTTCGGCAGCAAGACGTTTACGAATATCACGACTTACTTCCGACAGAGGTCTCGGCGGTATATCCTGCTGGCTTAACACTCTTATCACGTACGCTTGCTTGGCTTCTATGACGACATCACTGGTATCGCCCGTCGACAGAGTATTAAGTGCAGATAACAGCCGTGGAGATAATTGTTGATTGGAGCGGGCCTTCTGATACGTTATTTTTTGACCTGATTGCTGCGCGGCGATGTTTGACCAGTTTTCCTGAGTCCTGGCACCCGACAGAATAGTGATGACTTTAGCGCTATCAATTTCGGGCCCCAAAGGCACTTTCAATATTTCCAGATCAGAAATACTGGCGGCACCAAATGCCTCCGGATGCTGGTGGTAATAATCTACAACCATCTGCTCTGAGACCGCACGCGGAACAGAAACTCTTTGTAAATAAGATTTCAACAACAACTCTTCGCGATACACCTGAGTTGCCAGGGCAATATTTGCCAGATCTTCTGCAGACAGTTCTGCTTCCGCTTTTTGAGCAATGGCGCGAGAGGAAATTAAACTCTGACGGATATTTTCCTCCACTCTTGCATCCACAAACTGATCCCCCAACAGTTTTTGCCTGGCATAGTCGAGTTCGGATTCGTGAATTGGAGAACCGTTCACGGTCACCCAGACAACGTCAGACGAGACATCAGGTTTATCTGCATCAGCTACAGCAGATTCGGATTTGTCCTTTCCGCAGGACACCAGTATCACAGCACAAAAGAGCGTCAGAGAAACTCTGGACAGACGGTTCATCATTAATTCCTTTTAATCGATACTGATTTCATCAGTTTTTCGATCTCAGCCTGTTTGGCTGCATTACGCAACTGATAACGAATATCACCCCGGACACTGCCCAACGGTAATGTTTGAGTTCTGGGTGCTTCCAGCAATTTGATGATGTGATATCCAAACCCGGTTTCCACTACATCGGTAAATTGATTTTCTGTGAGCGCAAAAGCTGCCTTTGAAAAAGCCGGATCCATTTTCCCTTGGCTAATCCAGCCTAAGTCACCACCTTTCTCACCCGAGTACCGGTCTTCTGACCATTGCTTTGCCAGAACGGCAAAATCTTCACCTTTCGATAGCTGGGCATAAATATCACGCGCGCGTTGCAAAACGGCCTGACGTTCGCTATCAGACATTCCTTTATTTGTACGAAACATAATATGCGCAACATGGACCTGATGGGTCTGAAACTGCTGTTGATTGTTATTGTAGTAATTTTCAATCGCAACATTATCGACCGCCTTATCCAGATACTGCTCCATATAACGACTGATCAACATTTGGGTTTTAAACTCATCAAACTCAGCATTCAGCGCTGTATCGTCCAACAAACCTGTCTTTTCAACGGCCACAGCCAGCGCCTTGCGGTCAAGATATCTGGTCAACTGATCATTATATTCATCGGTTGAATCAGCCTTAATACGTTTAAAGGCCAGATAAGCGTCAAACTGGTCTTTGGAAATTTTTGTCTTATCCACCCTGGCCAGCTCAGATGGGTCTGAGCAGGCAAATAAGAGACTGGTTATGGTTAATATGGTTGCGATAAAACGCATTTGCTAATACTCCAATTTAAATTTTTTGGGTTTCCATCAATAAAAAAAATTCCAGGTCACTGACCCATATTTTCACCCGACCATATGGTACCGTCAGAAAAAACAATCTCTTCAATTCTATAATATGCATTGAGATACCAGTTTGTAACACGTATTGCATCCGCCCCGTTCATGCTAGCAAAAACCATATCATCACCATCCTGATAGTAATAGATATCCTCTGGATTCACCGTCGCATCAAATATGATCTGATCGATATTGCCGCTACCCGTATACCCATAGTCCATGATCATGTCCTGACCATCTCCGGCACTGAAGTAATACCGGTCACTGGAATCGTCGAGGTCAGTGGTTGTGTTATAGCCGTACAACTGGTCATCACCTGGACCACCGTACAGCTGATCATCCCCCAAACCTCCGATCAGGATATCGTCGTCCGCTTCTCCATGCAGGTCGTCATTACCACTCAACCCCTTCAGTGTATCGTTGCCAGCACCTCCGTACAGGTGATCACTGAAGCTATAATCTGCGCCCTCGAAGGTATCTTTGTCGTCCGTACCGGCATAGGTTAGAGCCTTCGAGTTGATGTAGCTGGTTTCCCAAATCGTATCGTCCACCAGGAACACGATCTGCTCAATGTAATAGTAGTGATGTGTACTGTGATAGAAGTGGTTCTTCACCCGAATTCTGTCCTGACCACCGTTGTACGTCACAATCAGATCGTCACCATCGTGGGTCAATTCCACATCATCCGGACTTACCGTCGCATCAAATATGATCTGATCGATATTGCCGCTACCCGTATACCCATAGTCCATGATCATGTCCTGACCATCTCCGGCACTGAAGTAATACCGGTCACTGGAATCGTCGAGGTCAGTGGTTGTGTTATAGCCATACAACTGGTCATCACCTGGACCACCGTACAGCTGATCATCCCCCAAACCTCCGATCAGGATATCGTCGTCCGCTTCGCCATGCAGGTCGTCATTATCTGCACCACCATCCAGCGTGTCGTTACCTTCACCACCATACAGATAATCCGCTCCGCCAAGGCCGCTCAGAGTATCTTTACCAATCCCCCCATCCAACTCATCACTACCACTACTACCGGTCAAATTATCATCTGCTGACAATATCTCGAATAAGGCTAAAAACTTAGCTGTTGTATAACTCGAAGCACCCAGTTGGAATCTGTCCAATTGATAGCGGTAACTCACAAACCAATCAACAAAGGTGATCTGATCATCGCTATCTGCCAGTTGGACGATCAGGTCATCACCGGACTTTAACAAGATGATATTCGAC